>JAYVHC010000288.1:0-10882 GCA_043771575.1 Planctomycetia bacterium | reverse complement strand
CGACATCGCTGAAAAAGAGGATGTTGCCAAAGCTAACTCGCTGATAGCCAAAAAGATTGAAGGCTATCTGACCGCGGCTCGTAGCGATTCGACTGACTGGCGACCGCAGTGGCAACCGTCCGGACGCTGATCGCGCATGACCCATCATCCGGAAACCCGCGGCTAACGCCGACGGCTCACTAAAACGAAGGTCAATACTGACTCATCTTTTGCCGCAGCGGCTCGATGATTTCACGGGGCACGAATTTGGCGAGTTTGTCGTCGGGGCTTAGCAAAACAATCTGCTTGATGAGCGAACTAGAGACATGGGAGTACTCCTCGTCGGCCATCAGGAATACGGTTTCGATGGTATCGTCGAGCTGTCGGTTGGCCATCATCATGGTGAACTCGCCAGCGATGTCAGTTAGGGGACGGACCCCGCGAACCATGACGCGGGATTCGCAATTGCGGACAAAGGTTACCGCCAGTCCATCGAAGGTCCGCACGTCAACATTCGGTACATGCGACATAACTTTGCGAATCAGCTCAACACGCTCGTCAGGAGTGAACAGCGCTTTCTTTTCGACGTTGACGCCGATGCCCACAATTAACTTGTCAAACAACTTCGCGGCGCGTTCGATGACGTTGACGTGACCGAGCGTGATGGGGTCGAATGAGCCGGTGTAAACAGCGATGCGTGATTTTTGCGACATGGTGGCGAAAGTTCTCAATGTAGAATCACGTGACATAAAGTTGACGGGCTTCAACGAGTGCCGTAATAAGTCGATCGATGTCTTCGGCGTTGTTGTACGCATGTGTGGCGATGCGCAATTTGCCAGCCCGGACGCTTAGTATGACATTCTGTTCAATACAGTGCTTGCGTGCGGCAATAAGATTAGGCAGACTGGCACCCGGCCAAGTCACGGCGAGAATGCCACTGCGATACCCTTCCGCAGGCAGGTGTGTATTAAACTTGTGTTCAACCAGCCGATCTGCGATGGTCCTGACATTATCAAGTATCGCCATCGCTAGGGGACTGTCTGGACGATTCGTGCCCAACCTAAGGAGCAGGTCAAGACTGGCTTCTAAGGCAATGAGTCCCGCCATGTTGTGGGAGCCGCCTTCATAACGTGCGGCACTTGGCTTGAGAATCGTCGAACGAGGGTCAAAACCGCCATCAGCCAAGCTGTTCCAACCGAGCATCAAGGGTTCGAGCAAATCCAAATGCTTTTCGCTTATATACAGTAGGCCAGCACCCTCAGGACCCAGCAGCCACTTGTGCCCATCTGCCGCGAGAAAGTCGATCTGGGAGGCGTGAACGTTGATGGGAAAGGCTCCTAGCCCTTGAATGGCGTCCACAAAAAGCAACGCGCCGCGATGATGGACTGCTTCGGCCACTTCGTTCAAATCGAGGCGAAAGCCGCTGACAAAACCAACCCAACTCAGAGCAACTAAGCGCGTGTGGCTATCGATCAACTCGACAAGACGATCCACGGAGATTCTGCCGTTTTCCGACACTGGGAGCATGCGGACTTCGACTCCGCGACGCCGGAGGTTTTTCCACGGCAGGAGGTTTGAGGGGAACTCATTGTCAGGTAAAACCAAATTATCGCCACTTTTCCATGGAATGCCCTCGGCGACCACGTTGATTCCAAAAGTCGTATTAGGTACAAGAGCAACTTCGCATTCGCGAGCACCCAATAACTGTGCGACTGCGGTCCGAAGCCTCGCGACGATTAGCGACCATTCGAGCCAGTGTTTGTCTCCGCTTTGGCTGGCTTGGTCGGCGAACCACCGCAGCCGGTTGGCAGCCCCAACAGGCAGGGGACCGACTGCGGCATGGTCGAAGTACGCGTGTTCCGCAGCAACTGGCATTTCATACCGAAACACAGCCTTTACCATCGAAACTAGTTCCTTTAGCGAGCCGAATGTATGGGTTTTTCGGATTACCTGAACAGCGCATTGTGCAGAACTCCCTATAATACAGGAGATATGGGCTATCTAGGTGACACGTGAACAAGTTGGACTATACTACGCTGGTGCTATCGCACCCAAATATTTCTGGCGGACCTTTCCGGCGAACCATCGAGGTCGGTTAATGCCCAAAGCATTGTGTTTGATTGGGTTGGTTTTTTCCATCCTAGTCTTTCTATTATTTACACTTGACCTCGTGCTCGGTCTGTCCGGCATGGCGGCGTCTGCCCCATTCCGGGCGGCTTCATCGCTTATGGACGTAATGTTCATATTGTCGTCGGGTGGGTTGATATACCTCTCTTGGATCACTTTCCGAGAGCAGCGGTAGATTCCCGTAAATCGATCGCAATTCACGCGCCCAGCAATATTCTGCGTTCCTGGGTTTCCAGGGTATAAATTGCATTGTCAAGCTTTAAACTTGGAGCTTTAGGTTGTTTTTGATGTAGAACGATTGTCCCAATCGTTTGCAGGAGCAATTGAGACAATTGCTCTACAATAGATGCTCTACAATAGATTTCAGGGTGGCACGGGTGGCACGCTTTGAGCGTTTGCGAAGGGCGTGCTGGATTCCTGTGCCACCCTTATACGGGAATGCAAAAGTGGAATGGTGATGAAGTAGCGGTTGGAAATCATGGCCAAGAGTTTGAATCGGAAGTCGCGTCACCCCTGGCGATTGCGGTTGGCTGCGATGGGGCTCGGATTCTTACCGCTATTGTTGTCAGAGTGGATTTTAGCGGTGCTGGATTTGCCGAAGCAAGCGGCGGCGATTGATCCCTACGTCGATTTGCATCACCTTCAGCCTCTATTTGAGCTCGACAAAAGCACTGGAAACTTATCGATCGACAGTAGTCGCCTACAACTTTTTCGGCCCGTTTCATTTCCCGCTAGAAAGTCGGCTGGCACTTTTCGCGTTTTCGCGTTGGGTGGCTCGACCACGCAAGGCGAACCCTACAGCACTGAGACTGCCTTTCCCGAGTGGCTGAAGTTAAACCTCGAGGCCCAATCTCCGGACACTCGCTTCGAAGTTATCAATTGCGGCGGGCTGTCCTATGCCAGTTACCGGGTACTGGCGATATTGCGGGAAGTTCTTGAATACCAACCGGACTTGGTTGTGATCTATACGGGTCATAACGAATTCTTGGAGCAGCGTGTCTACGCGAACTGGATGCCTAAGAGCACGCGTTCAGCCGCGGTTGCTTGGTTGGCTCAGATGCGAACTGTGCAATTGGCACGCTCCTTGGTTTCAAAGCCTGCGACACGCACTGAGGCACCGTCGCGTACCGCCTTGACCAAGGAGGTCGATGCGTTGCTCGATTACGCAGGTGGTTTAAATGATTATCGGCGCGACAATTTATTGCGTGAGCCCGTGGTAGATCACTTTCGATGGAATGTCGAACAGATGATTCGGGTTTGCCAGCAGCGTCGCGTGCCGCTGGTTCTTGTTCGACCTGTTAGCAACTTGATCGAGTGCCCGCCATTCAAGATTGAGGTCGATTCGGGGTTGCCAATTGAAAAGCAGGCGGAGTTCGTCGAGCGCTGGGAAGCATTGAGCGCCCATCGTGATCGCATCGAGGAACCGCTCGCAGAGGTCGACTACTTGCTGTCGATGGATCCACAGCATGCTGGCGCGCTGTACTTGAAGGGCCGCTTGCTTGCGGAGAAAGGAGAGTGGCAGGCGGCCATACGTTGGTTCATTGCGGCGCGCGATGCCGATGTTTGTCCGTTGCGAGCGATCACGCCGATCGCCGAAGCTGTCACTGAGCTAGCTGACAGATTCGAAGTGCCACTGGTCGACGCAGAGCAACTTTTGGCTGCGGTGAGCGAGCATGAGATCCCCGGTTCGCAGTGGTTGGTCGATCATGTCCATCCAACCATTGAAGGCCATCAGTTGATCGGCGAAGCACTTGCGGAACTATGCGGGCGGGAACATATTACGTCGCCGACGAACGCCAATTGGAAAACCTCTAGGAAGGAACTGTACACCAACCACTTGCGTGGGCTCAGCGAAGCCTATTTCCACCGCGGCAAACAGCGGCTTGAAGGTTTAAAGCTCTGGACCCAGGGTCGCGCGAAGAAAATGAGAGCAACGCCGCAGTAAGGATGCACATCCGCCAATCATAATGGAGCTTGGATTAGTTGGCATCAGCATTCGTCCTAGCGGGCGTTAAAAAAGGATTGGGGCTTTGCAATGCAACAGCTTAGTCGCTAATAAGCTCCGGCGCGAGATGTAATACCGAATTCCATTCCACAAGTTGCCATTGATTGCCGACTCGCTGAAGATACGTGATGGACGTATTGTAAATCGGTTGCCAATGGTCGTCCCAACGGTCTGTGCCGAGCAGCGCGATCAACAATATGCGTTTAAAATCCGCGTGGATAACCAGCGCCGCCATTTCGCCCGGAAATTCTGGCAGCCAGCGATTGGTCAGCCGGTCCGCAACCCGCTGGGCGCGATGTTGAGCTTGGCTATGGGTTTCATAATCGCGCCCGTGGTTCCAACCCCGCGGACCAATCGTCTCGCAGACTTCCCATCCCGGATAACCCTGTTCTAACTCGACGCGATTCATGCCTGCGGCACCCTTTAACTGGCCCGGAACATGACCGCTGTAACAGCCACCTTGTTCGTAAATGTCGCTGTGTACGGTCGGAATTAACTTGAGTGTCTGGCTGATTGGCCGAGTCGTTTCGAGTGATCGACGAAAGGGGCTACAAAACAACTGCGAAACTGGAAATCGATTGATTCCCGCCGCCAGACCCAACGCTTGCTGCTGTCCCAACTCGGTCAGACCAGGGTCGGAAACGCGTTGCGACTCAGGCAATGCGTTGTTTGCGGACTGCGCATGTCGAATCAGTAAAATGGAATTATTCATGAAGACTATTCTACCAACATTCAACCTACGCCAAAGTAGAGGTGCAAGCTCGTTAGATAATCCCTACAAACAGAACCGAGCCCATGCGCAGTATGGTTGAACCTTCGGCAATGGCTTCTCGAAAATCGCCACTCATACCCATCGAAAGTTGATCCAAGGTAACTTGCGTGCCGAGTGAGGCCTGCAGTTGGTCACGTAATTCACGAACTTCAGCGAACTCGCGTCGCGCCACTTCGGGTGCTGACTCATGACTGCACATTGCCATCAGTCCACGCAGTTCTAAATTGGGAAGACTCACTAATTGTTCAGCAACCTGCCTCAACTCTGAAATTTGCAATCCGGTTTTGGTGGCGTCCTGCGTCACATTGACTTCGAGCAACACTTTTAACTGCCTATCGGCCGCAACGGCTTCTTCATTGAGTGCCGTGGCCAATCGAAGGCTATCCAACGAATGCAGCCAGGTGATATAGGGCAAAGTGCGACGGATCTTATTGCGTTGCAGATGCCCGATCAAGTGCCAAGTCGCCTTACGTGCATCGCCCGCAAACGCATCGGCCTTACCCCACAAATTCTGCGGACGATTTTCGCCCAGTGAAAGGCAACCAGCGTCAAACAGCTGAGCCGTGAGATCGACATCGACGTATTTTGATACGCCAACGATTAACACTTCACCAGCCGCGCGACCAGCCTGCTGAACCGCTTCGGCGACTTCCGCATTTACCCGATTCCAATTCTCCGCAATTCGTTTGGCCGTTTCAGGTGATGCTACAAGCATTGGACGTCAACAATCTCTCTGGTTTCAATCACAGCCACACGAATTTCAGAGTCTATTGCGAAATTGGTTTGTTCATTCGAACTCGACCAGCCTCTTTGATTTAGAATAACAGACGCTCTCCGCGTTGCCCACATGGGCTCGCTCGCTCCCACTTAAAGGAAACAACATGGAAGACGATGCATCCGCAGAAAAAGCTACCGAATCCGGAGTACAAAGCAATGCACCAAAGGACGAGCCTGCCCAAGTGCCGCAGAGCACACCCTTGGTGTCCGCTGAGGCGGCTGCGGCTCGCAAGGAACTTTTACGCTTGGCTATGAAAGCCTTTCGCAAGCGATTGAAACTCACCATCCTCGACGACGAATCGCGACTCGGTCGCGGTCCCATGTCCGGTGGAAACAAGTCGAGCGTAATCGCCATCACGCCTCCCAATCAATTTCCTCGCGATGTTTGGGAAGAATTGGCGGAACAAGGCAAGATTAAGCGCGCTGGCCGTGGCGTCTACGAATTGACGGAGTAAAGATGTTAACTCTGTTGTAGCTGCTGGATTTGTTGAATGATGCCTAGCAACTGGCGAGCGCGATCCATCGAGCCAACTTGACGGACGAAATGCAGGGCAGCGTCGATTTCAGTCAGCGAGATCTGCGCAACCACGACTGCCTCGTCGCTGCTGACCGGGCCAGTAGAAGCATCCTCCGTTACTCCGACCACGACCGAACGATTACGGCGCTTCGACGCTCGCTTCTTCAAGTGCGTTTTGGCGTTTGAAACATCCGCTGGCGTGACACCAAATTCAACCAGTGCTTCGACAACATCTTTGTTGCGGGCCTGCGGATGCTCAGTCAAATAGTCCCGTACGCGTTTCGACTTGCTTGGGCTTTCGCGATTCAATGACATTATTCGGCTGTTCGTCTAAGTTGTGCAAATTCATGAACACCTGGAGCTGGTGTGACCTCCATTTTGAAACAGTTGCAGGCTGATTGAAGCCCCGAAGCTCATTTTGAGCCAAATTTTCGAAAAATTGGACACTTCTCGCCGATCGCCACCTCGAACACGCTCGTTCCCAGGCTCCTGCCTGGGAACCAGATGGTGGTGTTCAGCGAGAAGTGTCCATTAAAGCATTTATTGGCGGCTTTAATTGGCTTATGGCACGCTCACTTTTGTTGAACGAGTACCGGATGAATTTCACGATACGCTTGGCTGATCTCGCTGAGTCTGCAAGTCAAACGGCTGTGGTAGATTTGTTAAATCATTACTCCATGCATGAAATGGGGGGCAATCAACCGTTGCCCTTAGAAGTTAAAGGCCGGCTGATCGAAGGCTTGCGAGCGCATCCCATGTCGCGTGTCTTCCTGGCGTATGACATCGATCGTCCTATCGGGATTGCCGTTTGCTTCATTGGATTTTCGACGTTCAAAGCTAAACCGCTAATCAATATCCATGACTTGGCGGTGCATGAAAGCCATCGTGGCCGCGGGGTAGGAAGTCAGTTGATCGATGCAGTCATCGAGTTCGCGAATTCGCTAGGATGTTGCGCAATCACATTGGAAGTTCGCGCTGATAACCCGGCCCGCAAGCTGTACGCGAAAAAAGGCTTTCAATCGCTGGGCGAGCCGCTCGCGCCTGACACGAATTTGTTCGGAAAGCTGATGCTCACTGCCCGCTAGCTTAGCGCCAAGGATTGACGTATTCCAGCGCTTGTGCGGTCATCGATTTTGGCGTTGGTTCAGGCACGTTTTCACCGTTGAGAAACTTCTTCCAACTCACGAAATCGCCACCGTAGTTACGACCGGTAAGTTTTGCGAGGCTTTGTGCAACTTCGTATTGAATTGCTGGACTGCGATCATCAATCATTCCGGCAAGTGCTTGACGGACCTCAGGATCTTCAAAGTTTCCAAGCGACCGAATGGCGATTGCGCGAACGCTATTGCTTGCATCGGAACTTGCCATGCTCAGTAGCATGTCTCGACCAGGAGCCGATTTTTGGAATCCCCATGACTTTGCCGCAGCCATACGGACTTTTTCGATGCCATCAGCCGAAGCGCGATTTAAAGCACGGGTTACCGTTTCGTTTTGGATCGTTGAAATTGCTTGCACGGCTCGGGCACGAAATTCGGGGCTGGGGTCCGATTGAATAAGCTGTTCTAATTGCATTGCCCAGCGCAATTGGTCATCCGGCGCGTAGCTCACAAGTTGCGACTCGAGCAATTCAAGTTCTTCGATCCGCTGCGTATAGGTTGGCCCTAAGGCTTGATCCTTCTGCCACTCCTTGCGGAAGAACGGGTTCATTTGCTTCATGGCATAGAACGGTCCATCCATGCAACCGCTTAACCCGCAGATTCCTATGGAAAGCACCGTGGTTCGGAAGATTCGCTGGCGCATGGTTCGCTTAAGTCGTGAGCCCAAGAGAATTCCTTTCTGCGAGCTTTGGTGTGCTTGACATCGATGTCACACACCGACGGGATAGCCAACCGTAGCAAATCCATTCAATGGAAACCAGGGCAATGGCAAAGAAGCGAGCTTGCGTCCTATTTTAATGTTGGGGTGGCACGCTCTGAGGCTCTGCGAAGAACGTGCTGGATTCGCAGGAGTCACACACCCATCAGTGACTCTGGGTGTTCCACCCGAGCCACCCTGCTGCGCTGACAACGGGCTAATGCCTGTAATCGCTTGGCAATTAGTACAAAAATAGCGCAGCTTCAAAACTGACACTTCGGGTTACGCTAGCATGGGCGTTCGGGAATTCTGCTGTTAGATTAAACTACCTACTTCGCGGGACCCACGGACGAATTTGAAATCTCCTTAATCGATCAAGAGTAAAGCCCTATGAATGCATTTGGGATGCGTTTTTCTAAACATTGCTCGGTAAGCGGTTTCTTCTTAGTTGTGGTGTTACAAGCCAGTTTGGCGAGCGGGCAACTGAGTGTACTGTCGAAAGGGAACCCAGCGGTAGAGTGGCGTAAGGCTCAGCTCGCCCAAATCGAAATACAATTGGCCGACAGTACTACGCCGGCTGAATTGAAGCTAGAGTTGGCAGCGCAAAAACAATGGCTATCGGACTATGCGTCGGTAAAGCTAAGCCCACAACCGCCACAAACTTCCGAAAAATCCCCAGCTGTAATAGACGAACCGATCCTTGATCCTGAAAAGAAAGCGTTTGCGATTCGCAAGAAATTGTTTGGCCTTAATGCGAAACCGAAGACCGAGGATACCGAACAGCTGCGCGCCGCGCTTGAGAGAACGCCAAGCGACATTGGGCTTAGGCAATTGCAACTGCATTGGCTTGATCAACCTCAATACCGCGAAGAGTATCCGGCGGAAATCGCGGATGCGGCCAATCGCTTGCGCGGTCTCCTGGAGAGCAACAAGCAACCGGATCCGGCCAAGCAAGAGACGGCCATAGCAAACACCTTGTATCGGCAGGCCCGCGCGCTCGGCTATCGGCTTGATCTTGACAGCGAAGGGAAAAAACCATTTGAAAAGGGCGATCGCGAGGTGGTCGAATCTCAGTTGGGTAGTGTTTACACGCAGCTCATCAATTTGGTCGGCCCTGGACGTCCAGAGTTTGCGTTACTGGAGATTCGGATGTTGCGGCGCGACAACTGGTTTGGCAGAGCGTTACAAGTCCTTGAACGTCATGCCAGCAGGATCGAGCCTCGCTGGTACTTGGAAAAGCGTCGCGATCTGTTGCGCGATTTGGGCTGGACCACGCCTGCGGCACAAGCACAAGAAATGTTCGCTACGGCATTTCCAGAAGAAGCGAAAGCTAGCCCGCGAAAAACTTCGGAGTGAAAGGCGCTCGTGCGATGTTACTTCAAGTTGATCTGCACCCACCCGTTGTCTAGTTGCAAGCTGGAGATTTGAACGCGGGGCACGTTGGCTTGCTTGGGAGCTGGGAGATCGACAGGAGTGTTGACCAGGACAGGTTTAAAGGTCTCTTCAAATTTGCCCTTGAGAAACGCGCGCATGCTTACGGCACCAATATTGCTAATTTTTCCATAAAACTCGATTTTGACATCGCCTTCACGATCCAGTCGTAGATTGCCATTGGAAATGCCATTGGAAATGCCATTGGAAATGGTTGGGCGGTAGGTCGCGGAGACTGTTGCGTCTTGCTTAAGTACTTGGTCGCCACGCGTCATTTGGCCGATGCGGAGAGTCAGTTTTACCACGCCATCATTGAGCTCAATTTGGATGGGGTGAAAGGCTGCGAAGGTGATCGACCAAGGGTCAGCGTTGGCTTCTTTTTCCAATTCTGGAGTTACTTTGCCGTCGAATTGCCTAACGAGATCGTCGAGATCATGATTGCGGAGCGTGCGGCCAGCTAGAAATACGTCGATAGCGTTCATCATCGCAGATTGATGCGCCTCGATGACGATGGCTGCATCCGCGGGTTTAGGTATGTCACAGGGTTTCACTGCGGCGAGTTGCGAGGTTGAGCGTTGCGTCAGCACGCCGTAAATTGCCGTCGACGAAGAGTTATACGAGTAGGTCGGCTTGGGTAAGCCGATGCGCGTTAGCTCTGGGCGCGGTTGTGCATCCTTCTGAAAGGACGCCAACTGAACGCGCGACTGGCTGAGTTGCTCTTCGACTTGCTGATCGAACTGGGTGCGCACGCGATCCTGCAAGCGTCCCTCGGCAACAACGTTGGCTTGAGGCTGAGTCTCGGCAGCTTTACGTGTGGCGATACGGCGCACAATCCGAGAACGGTGCTCAATGGAATTGATTTGGGTTTGTAAATTTGTAGCAACCGATGCAGCTGTCGAAGAGATACCTGTCGGATTGACGAAGATTTGTTTGGCCGCATAGATCGGCGAAGACCCTGTGCTGCGCAGCACGACACCGCGGTTATAACCCGTGTTATTCGTGGACAGGTTCGCATTCAGCGTCAGGCATAAAGAAACGCCGTTGTTGCTTGGCATCAGGTCAGCGGACACGATTCCATCTAAGCATGCCGAGCCGACTACGCGGGTGCCAAGTAAACACTCATTGACTGCCGTCGGCTGAGCCACTGGGCGAACCAAGATGCCAGTAACGAATGATTCGCGAACATAAGCTTGCACATTCGGCTGTGAAAACTTGGCTCGCATCGCTGCCAACGATTCCGGTGCTTGCCCCGATAACTCTAGATAATTTGCGATAACTCCAACCGCTTCGGCGCGTTCGGTATCCGTCTCCGTTACAGGGTCGTTTAGGGATTCAATCAGTTTCTCGAGTCGCAGGTCGATCGCTTTGAGCGTCTGCTCGGGAGCCGACCCGAAACGCAACGCTCGGTGAAAATGCATCA
>JAYVHC010000287.1:0-4884 GCA_043771575.1 Planctomycetia bacterium | reverse complement strand
CATCAAGATGGTTCCCATTGTCTCCCTAAATCTCTGTTGCCACATCTAACGGCAGCGTCTGCTTATGGCATGAGCACGGCACCTTAAGAAAACCGGTTGAAGAATTATTACGAATTTTCGTTTTGATGCGTAAAGTCAACTTGCATAGGCACTTAAGTGACGCGCCGCGTGGACTCGCACCGTTGCTGGCGATCAATCGGAACAGTTGTTGCATTGGGTAGAACTCGACACAGGTGCAGCCGGTCCAAGTGACGGAACTACCGAAAAATCCCCAAGTTTCGCCCTTTGCTTCATGATGCCCTACCCAAGTCGCCTGAGGATTGACCGCAAGTCGTTTTTCGGGTGGCTTTTTGATTTTTTGAGAGTCGTTTAAACGCGACTTCGGCTCTGCCTGGGCCAGAAGAGTACCCCAATGGCTCGCGATGAGTGTCCGCCTCACTCCTCCGAGCCGGGGTATTTCTGGCTCAGGCTTGATTATTCCCCGGCTTCGACAAACATCCTACCCAGTCGCTTCCACCGGCTGACAAAGCCCCGCTAAGCTTGTACCATGCTTGGCGTTCGCTCGCTCTTGGTGGTCCAAGAATAATGACTTGCGAATTCCGTTTTGGCTCAGTTGAAACTAGCGAACTCTCGTGAAACTTATCATCGCGATCATTCAGCCCAACCGCCTTGAGGCCGTCAAGCAAGCCTTAACCGAAGTCGAAGTATTCCGTTTGACCGTTCTCGATTGCCAAGGCTTCGGTCGGCAGAAGGGCCAAGTTGGGGCGTATCGAGGCCATGAAATTTCGATCAATCTGCTCCGCAAGGTCCAATTGCAGATCGCCGTTAACGACGACTTCGTCGAACCGACAGTGAACGCCGTCATCGCCGCAGCGAAGACAGGCGAAAAAGGTCAGATTGGAGACGGCAAGGTTTTTATCCTGCCTATGGACGACTGCATCCGCATTCGCACCGGCGAACGCGGCCCTGAAGCTATCTAGCAATCTTGGTGGGTTTCGTGCCTCAACCCACCCTATAGGAATTGCAGGTTTTGTTTTAGTGAGCCGTGGGCGTTAGCCAAATGCGACTCAAGTGGGTCACAGCCGTTCGAGTTGCGTAATGCGTGATTGGATCGCGGTGACTTCGGAGTCGCGATGTTCGTGCTCGAGCAGACGCAGTTCGTTATCAAGCGACTGGACCAGTAGTGCCCTATCGCCGGATTTTTCGAATTGAGTTTGCGCGGCATGCAGGGCCGCCAACCCGGGCTCCGTGTCGCCGATGATCAACTGGGCGAGTGCTAAATCGGCGAGCGATTGGTTCTTTGTGGGCCACGCGCTGGCGGCTGATTGCGTGAGGGCTTTGTGAAGCAACTGGGCACCTTGTTGATACGCGCCCGACTGCAACTTAATACTGCCCATTGCGGCTGTGGCAGCGGCGGCAATGGCTTGGTTGCTACTTGCGGCGGGGCCGCTCAGAATCGCAGCTGCGGCTGGTGCTTGGCCCATGCCGGCAAGACATTTTGATTGAGCGATTCGCAACCACATGACGTCGTCGCCTTCAACCAACGTTTCAGCTTTCTTGAAATTCACCAACGCCATCTGCAACTCGTCGCGATCGAATTGTGCCTGCGCGATACTGGCCCATAAGATCATCTCGGCGCTGCCATTGAGTGAACAACCGATGGCTGCGGCGTAGACGCCAATGGCGTCCGTCAATTCCGAAGGCCAGGTTAACGATTCGGGACGAATATGCTCGGCCAACAACCAGAAACTGACATCGATCGGTTGCTCGCGTTTGCAAGACGATAAATGCCTGATAACGGCTTGGGTCCAAGCTTCGGTTGCAAGCGCGTTTTGGTCACTTCGTCGCGCGGACTCGGCGACCATCAGCAACAACTCGGATGCCAGCAGCGGATTGCCCGCCTTCGTTGCCACATCGACGGCTTGGCGACACAGCGATTCGGCCCAAGCATTGCGATTCGCTACCAACTCGCGCAATCCTAGCAGTCGCAACGAATCGATTCGCACCAAGGGATGTCCGACTTTCTGAGCGGCTTGCTGCAACTGCGTAGCTCGTTCGCTGCTCGGATCGCTCGTTTGCATTTCAATAGCAAACGCGTTTCGCAACTCCAGATAGTTTTTTGCCGCATTGGGCTGTTCCTTGGCAAACTTCAATAACGAATTCCAGTTCCATTCTGGTTTGGTCGCTCGTTTGCTGAGCACACTGGCGACCAGTTTCACAATGGGATCATCCGCCGACGTTGCCCAACGTTCGGCCAGCAAGCGTTCACTGGACTCGCGATGGCGCTCGACCAACTTGGCCGCAGACTGAAAACGCCCATCGGCTACCAACGGTTCGAGCATTCCGAGCAGTTTATCAGTATCAAGTACTTGCGATTCAGCATCACCCAGCACAATTTCGTGACCGTCGAAGCGGATGGTCCGAGCGGGGGGATTGGCAACTTTGTTCCTCTCACTTATTTCACTCTCGCCATCGATGCCATTGCCCGAGCTCAAATGAGTTACATGCCGCAAGAGGGACGTGGACGAGAGGCGGTCGGTCAACATCGAACAACCGCAAACATGTACCGACAGTGCGAGGACTAGCATTGTTCGATTGAGTTTACGCATGATTAGCTCTGAAAGACTTTCTCAGTTGACCGCCTGAGCGCTGTTGTGCAAGTGGAACAATTTCGCTCGCTGGCTGCATTCAGCATCCGAACGTGTGACTCGGCAGGGCAGTTTCAAGTTCATCGTTCCAGTGGCGGTTGGACTGTTTGGATGGGTGCTGAGTTCGCCTAACATAAATTCGCTGGTGGCGGCTGATTCGCTTGGAGTATTAAATACATAGGGTCGCACAATGACGACCAACTCACTGCGTGACCGATGGGAGGCTTGTCGGCGAAACAATACGCCAAGCCCAGGTATGTTGCCGAGGACAGGCACTTGATCGCGCGCATCGCTGACACTTTCTTCGATCATGCCGCCAAGCGCGACCGCCATGCCGTCCTGTGCAACCACCGTGCCGCTGATCGTGCGGCGGCGGACTGTATCCACGCTGATATTGGTTACGCCTGAACCCGTCGATGCTGGTACAGGAATGGAAGAACCTCCGAGCACACGTTCCGAGTTTTCTTCGACGACGCGTAGAGTGACTGTTCGATCGGCGTTGATATTCGGCGTAATCAATAGCGATTGCCCAACGTCTCGGAGTTCCGTGATCGGTGTCGCCGCGACTGCGCCGTTGACTGCGCCGACACTGCTGAGTACTTGCGATGGAGTGAAACCCACGGTGAAGGGCAGGGTATCGCCCACGAAAATGCGGCTGACTTCATTGTTCGCAGTGAGGATCAAAGGAGTCGCCAGCGCGGTAACGCAATTCTTACTTTGCAGCAATTGCATCCGCACGCGAAAGTTCTTGTCGACCATCTGAAACGTCAATGCGCCGGGGACTCCGCCCGAAACGCCCAATCCGTCGCCCAGGCTGCGTGCGACGGTACTGGCTCCTTGAAATGCGGGCGAAAGCGATCCGTCCGACATCGCTGACGCCGCCTTGCCACTGCCACCAAAGTACTCGAAGGCTGAGTTGAAACCGTCGGCCAGGATCACGCGCAGGACTTTGACTTCCAACAGCACCGTGGGCGTTGGCACATCCAACTGCGTGACCAGCGCCGCGATTTGCTCCATCGAGCGCGTATCACCGGTCCGCACGATGACTTGATTGTTGCGGCGTATCGTTGAGACATAAATGGTCGCCGCGCGGCGCTGCATCAGATCCGCTTGAGTGACATCGTTGAGTTTCCCGTCTTGAGCAAGTTGATTCTCAAACTTTTGTATTTCTTCGGCGGACATATTGCTGAGGGCTTCTGCATCGCGACCGGAACGCTGCGTCGTGTTCCGCACTGGCTGATTTTGATTGCCGAAGCCTGCGCCATTTGCGCCGGCCGCGCCCAACCCAGCCAGTGAACCCGACCGGCCAAGCCCGCCACCGAAACCACTGCTGGAATTGGATTGTCCATTGGACTGGTTTGCACCGCCCGTACTGCCTGTACCACCCAGGCCCAACGAACGCCCGGCTACCAAATCAAAACGACTAAATCGACGCGAAAGGTCGATCAAGTCTTCAACGTCCGCATCGGCGCGACTAAGCTGCACTCGGTCGCCAAAGACCTGTTGAATCACTTGTGCGACCGCCGTCGGATTGGGATACAAAAGCGTGAAGACCCGTGTTTGCTCTTCGCGGAAACTGGACAAGTCCTTTTCGTATTCTAGAAGGGTTGCGATGCGCACGATGCCCGAATTCGGTTCGACGCGATAAAACAAACCATTCGCCTTCACAATCGCTTCCAGCGCATTAATCGCTGTGACATTCTTCAAGTACACAGTCAGCATCGTCTTACCGGCTTCGGCTGACGCGATGACGTTCAAGCCAGATTGTTCGGCGAATAATCGCATCGCTTCTGCTAGCGGGATGTCGGAGAACTCGATCGTTTCCATCCGCTTATTGCCGCCCAAGGGCATAATTTCGCCGGCGGGTACTATCTCCCGCTGGTTGTGCTCGAGATTCTTCGAAGAGCGATCTGGCGGTAGGTCACTAATATGCAGTGAGGCTGATTTCAGATCTTCGGTGTCGTCGCCCGTTTCAACTCGAACTGCACGTCGGGCGGATGCTTGGATAACGACTGAGGGAGGGATGGGTTTGTCGTTGATACCGTAGGAGAGTGCCCTAATCTGAGCCAAGGCCGACCGCGGACTCAGAAATAATACAGCGAACGCTAGCCAAAGCAGCATTCGATGTAGTTCTAAGTTCGACGTCATTGTTGAACGAGTCCACGCAAGGTTGATCTAGGACGCACCATGTCAAGTTGTATCGACTGCGCCGACTTTGCGGCTTAACTCGGTTTAG
>JAYVHC010000286.1:0-4835 GCA_043771575.1 Planctomycetia bacterium | reverse complement strand
GTCACCAGCGAATTGAACATCGCATACGCCGCCGCAGAACTTGGAGCTTGGGCTTCGGGCGGATCGATGGAAAAGTAATCTTGAATCAACCAATCGAGTTCCATGCGCATGCCGAGAGAACGGCCAAGGAGGTACACGCAGAGCGCCAGTGCAAGTTGTGCGGCTGGTCCAGCGGCAGCAATCAACAATGAATCGCGTGCCTTGAGTGTACTGCGGCGGGCTCCATTCCATGAACCCATACTGCTTCCGACGGCCAAGCCGCCGAAGTGGTACAAAATCATGCGTGCCTGCACGCCATAGTAACGCATTGCCAGCGCATGGCCCAGTTCGTGGACTAGGATCGAAACGAATACCGCTGCGGACCAGATGATCAACAAAATGGGAGCACCAGGGCTGTCGATGCCCCGACTACTAAAGCTTGCGTCCCAACTATTGCATGCACTCCACCCCAGTACGATGGCAGCAACCCAAAAACCCCAGGTCACACGAGTCGGGAATCCAAAGACTTGAAAATGAATGTCGTATGGGCTCTCGGCCGGTTCTTGGTTCATCTCTCTGCGGTGCTCCAACTTCTTAGAAGAACCAAATCTCCCAACCTTACCAATAACGTTCGACGACAATCTGTCCCTGAGTCTTCGCGCGGTGTTTCTTCAGCCCGCGTGCGACCAGCAATTTCTCGGATTCGTCAAGCATATCTGGGTTTCCGCACATCATTACGCACGAATCATCGGTCAGCGGCTGATCCACTACATTCTCCAATGACCCGTTAGCCAAGCAAGCCGTAATGCGGCCTTGAAGCGCGCCCGGCTTCTCTTCGCGCGACACGACGGGTGCGTAACGAAAACGATTCCCGTAGCGCGCGGCGTATTCCGACAACTCCGTTTGATAAGCCAAGTCACAAGCTTTGCGCACACCATGAACAAACACGACGCGCTTATAGCGTTGCCAGGGAGTGGCAGTCCGAAGCATGGCGATGTAAGGCGCGATGCCAGTCCCCGTTGCGATCAGCCATAGTACGCTAGCATCTGGGCAGTGACTTAGCGTGAATCCGCCCGCAGCTTTTTCGCTCACATCAACTTTGTCACCCGGTTGTAGCTTCCAAAGATGAGGCGTCAACTTGCCAACTTCGACGAGAACTATGAAGAACTCAATCGAGTCGCCTGCCGGCGAAGCCACACTGTAGGGCCGATGCACATGCACACCGTCAAGTTCCAAGCCCACTTGGAGAAACTGACCGGGTTCAAAAGATTGCACTCCAGGACACTTCACTTTCAACGTGAAAAGACCGGGTGCCCACACGACCTTGCGTTCAACTGTGCCTTGCGTCCATTTCATGGTGTCGACGAACCTTCATGCTTTAGCTTTAGGAGTGGTTGGGTAGGGATGATGCGAGTAATCAATGTAGCAAGCAAAGAGGCCAGAGGGGTTGAGCTGAAACATTTTTCGTCGCGTACTTGCTCGGAGTAGCACTGGGCGCGGTGCATTTGCGAGTCGCTCAACATATCGACCAAGCAGGATGCTGTCCACAAAGTTGCCAGTTCAAGACAATCCGCTGTTGCTCGCGCATGCCCCGCTAAGCAGTTGTTTCCAAGCAACACAAGTCGGACTTGGGAACGTCTACATGGGCCCGTTTCAGCCAGCATAAGCCGTGCAAATTGTGAAACAGTTACGTTTTGCTTGCAAAAGATCTTGATCAAATATCAAACAAAAGTAGTGAAACAGTCTCTAATTCCTAGTGAATTGTCCATTTTGGATTTTGCGGTCGATGGCTGAGGGTAGCGCGTGCCATGCCCTTGGCAGACTCAGGGGCGTGCCACCTCGTGTTGAGCGGAGCGGCCGCGGGATTTCTATTAAAATGCTGTTCTAGCTGAAGAAATTTCCCCTTAGAATCCTTAGAGTTAGTTGAATTGCCCTGCGGAAATTGGCTGCTAGCGATTGTCGCCTATTGCAATTCCTGCGGGCTGGATGAAACTTAATCCTCATGCACCCGCGAACATCCATAGAATCCATGCACGCTTTGCGCGACGAATCGGCCGTCGTTTTACCTAGTTTATTGCAATGCGATTTCGGCAACTTGCAGCGCGAAATCGAACGACTTGAGGAAGCGGGCATCAAAGCCCTCCACCTCGATGTGATGGACGGCCACTTTGTCCCCAACTTGTCCTACGGCATGCCGCTTGTCGCCGCCGTCAGAAAACTGACCCAATTGCCACTTGACGTTCACTTAATGATTTCTGCTCCCGAAAAGTTTATCCCCCAATTTGTGGATGCCGGTGCGGATTGCTTAACGATTCATGCTGAAATTGACAGCGATGTGGCTGCAGTACTAACATCCATTCGCTCGGCGGGTGTTTTGGCCGGGTTGGCTTTGAACCCAAGCACTCCCCTCCAAATGGTTGAGCCCATCTTGTCGGCTTGCGACTTGTTGCTAATCATGAGTGTGGACGCTGGGTTCGGCGGCCAAGCATTTAATCCTATCGCTTTGGACAAACTGCGTTTGGCGAAACAGTTAGCACCGGATCTCTTGTTGGAAGTTGACGGGGGAGTGAATCGAAAAACAATAGGCAGTTGTCGTGAAGCCGGGGCCAGGCTATTTGTGGTGGGCTCTGCGATTTTTGGACAGGATGATTATCAGCGAGCTCTGGGTGAGCTTGCGGACGCCATGGAATAGGCGATGGTTCCTAATGCGAAGGTTTGCATGTTAGAAGTACTTTTGATTCGTCCTGGAGCGACGACCTTCGATGAAGAGGGTCGTATCAAGGGAGCGTTGGATATTCCGCTGAGTCCCAAGGGAATCCAACAAGCTGAAGCTGCTGCGAAGAGCTTTGGTGGTATGAAATTAGACTGTTTGTACGCAGCGCCCTGTGAATCCGCTCAGGACACCGCGCGCTACATCGTCAGACGCACTGGCTGGAAGCAGAAGACATTGGAATGCTTGCTAAATGTTGACCATGGTTTATGGCAAGGCAAGCTCGTTGAGGAAGTTCGCCGGCTTCAGCCGCGCGTCTATCGCCAATTCCAAGAGCATCCTGAAAGTGTTTGCCCACCGGGCGGGGAAACTCTGAGTGCAGCCAACGCTCGCGTCGAGAATGTCCTGGACAAACTAAAACGCAAGCACCAGGGCCACCGCATCGGCCTCGTCGTCCCAGAACCGATGGCGTCGATCGTGCGTTGCCATTTCTTGGGCGGCACAATTGAAGACATGTGGAAATCGGAGACCGATGCCGGAACTTGGGACCTGCTGGTGGTCGATCCAGTTCCCGTAACGGCGCTCGTCGAAAATCGTTCAGGCGCAGTCGCGTTTACCTAAAATCGGTCTAGGGCCGGGCGGCTTGTCGGAGCTTATAATTTGCAGCTTGCAAGATTTTAGTGACGCTTAATTTTAGCTTGGTGCTCATCCTCTCATGGCAATCATTGACTCCTCGGCAAATACGGATTCCATCATCAAAAAACGTGGCGTTCCGGAGGGATTGTGGGTCAAATGTCCAGGTTGCTCCGCCACTATCTACCGCAAAGAAGCAGAGCGACTCCAAAACGTCTGTCCCAAATGCCAGTATCACTTTTACGTTTCGGCCCGTGATCGTATTGAGCAAGTGCTGGATACGAATACCTTCGAACCTTGGGATGATAATCTCCGCCCAAGTGATCCCTTGAGCTTCCAGGACAAGAAGAGCTATGCGAGCAAGTTGGTCGATGAACAGAAACGCACTGGCTTATCCGACGCAGCACTAACGGGTACCGGGATGATTCGGGCGCGACGCGTCGCTATCGGAGTTACCGATTCAGCCTTCATTATGGGCAGTATGGGCTCAGTCGTCGGTGAGCGGCTCACGCGATTGGCCGAACGTGCTACCGCGCAGTCTTTGCCACTGATCATTATCAGCGGATCTGGCGGCGGCGCGAGAATGCACGAAGGCATCCTGTCGCTGATGCAGATGGCGAAAGTGTCCGCTGCATTGTCGCGATACCACCAATTGGGCGGGCTCTACATCTCGGTGCTTACCAATCCAACCATGGGCGGCGTCGCCGCAAGTTTTGCGTCGCTGGGCGATTTTGTGTTCGCTGAACCGAAAGCGCTCATTGGCTTCGCTGGTCCGCGTACGATCAAAGCTACCATTAAGATCGAATTGCCAGCCGGATTTCAAACGAGCGAGTTCTTGCTTGCGCACGGCTACATCGATCGTATTGTAGAACGCAGCCGACTGAAAAGTGAAATCGCGCGCACCATCGACTACTGCGGGAAGTGATTCAAGTATGGGCTTCCTCGACAGACTCAAAGGCGCTTTCGGTGGTGGCGATAAGGCTGAAGGTGTCAGCCCCGCCGCGAAGAAATCCGATAAGGCTTCGAAACGACGAATCGACATCAATGTGCGCTTTGAACGCTTGCGGACTTCGGTCAGCGGCACGATGAGTTCCTTTTATGTGGCCAAGGATCGCGAATTGAATCGCACGGTTGGCCTGAAGCTGTGCGACCTCGAAAAACATCGCTTCTTTGAAAATCGCTTCAGGGGAATGAAAAAGCCCAGTGAAGGCTCCATTGCGTCCAGCATGCACCATCCCAATATCGTCGAAACACTCGAATATGGCTTGACGAATAAAGACGAACCCTACTTGGTGATGGAATTCGTCGAAGGTCCCGGTTTGCAGTTGCTCATCCACAACCGCGAAACGGAAATGCTGGCCGGAAAGCGTCTGAGCTTGATAAAACAAATGGCTGATGCCTTGTATTACGTACACCAACAAGGTTTTATCCACCGCGACATCTGCCCTCGAAACTTCATCTGCTCGCCCGACATCAATCACATCAAATTGATCGACTTCGGCCTAACCGTTCC
>JAYVHC010000285.1:0-6827 GCA_043771575.1 Planctomycetia bacterium | reverse complement strand
AGGCTGTCCTTACCGCTGATGAAAGGTGTCTGCCAAGCGATAGCCACGTCGTGACAAGCGAGAGCGGCGCGGACGAGAGTCCCAAGGGTTTCGGGCCGGTCGGTATTGCCCCAGCAGAAGTTGTCGAGGATCGCCAGCCGCTTGGGATCAGCACCGACGGCGATGGCGTTGCGCACGGCTTCGTCGATTGCGCTCGCGGCCATATGGTACGGATCATAGTCGCCAAAATTTGGGTTCATGCCACAACTAATTACAACACCGCGGCGACTGTTCAAACGCGGGCGGACGACAGCGGCGTCACCTGGACCGGAGCACGAGGGACCAACCAGCGGTTTGATGGCGCTGCCTGATTGGACTTCGTGATCGTATTGGCGAATGATCCAATGTTTGCTGGCGACATTGAGTGAACCGAGGATTTGTTTAAGAGCGGCTTCGGTGGCCGCTTGATCGAGTACAGGAGCGGGGGTGTCAATAGTTGCTGGAGGCGAGTACGTTGCGCTGCGAATCACGGGAGGTCGACCGCCGTGCAAGAACTCCATGGATAGCACGCCAACTTCCTGTCCGTCGTACATCAATCGCAGATTTCCGGTCGATACGAATTGGCCGATCACTGTCGCTTCAACGCCTTCGGATTGGCATAGTTTCTGCAGCCGCTCGAGGTTGGCGGGCGAGACGGACATAACCATCCGCTCTTGAGCTTCGCTGATCCAGATCTCGGTGTAGCTGAGTCCTTCATATTTCAGCGGAGCGCGCTCGAGCCAAACTTCGGCGCCGATGGCTTCGCCCATCTCGCCTACGGCACTGCTGAATCCGCCTGCACCGCAATCGGTAACTGCGGTGTAAAGGCCTTCATCGCGAGCTTGCAGCAGCACGTCTAGGACCATCTTTTCGGTAACCGCGTTACCAATTTGCACGGAGCCACCCGAGATCGATTCACTGCTACTGGTCAACTCGGCAGAACTAAAGGTTGCCCCATGGATACCGTCACGACCTGTACGTCCACCGAGGGCAACAATCCAATCGCCAGTTAGCGGACATTTTTCAGCTTTGTCGACTGGCAGCAAGCCGGCGTTGCCGCAATAAACCAAAGGGTTGCCCAGATAGCGACGATCAAAGTAGACCGCACCGTTAACGGTTGGAATACCCATACGATTGCCGTAGTCGCGCACGCCAGCCACGACACCCTTCATGACGCGCCGCGGGTGGAGCACGCCCGGCGGCAAGCTGGCCGGATCGGTATCCGGTGGTGCAAAGCAGAACACGTCGGTGTTACAAAACGGCTTCGCACCCAGGCCCGTGCCGAGCGGATCGCGAATGACGCCGCCAATACCAGTGTTCGCGCCGCCGTAGGGTTCAATGGCGCTCGGATGATTGTGCGTTTCCACTTTGAAAACGACGTGATATTCGTCATCGAACTTTACAACGCCCGCATTGTCTTTGAAAACGCTGACGCACCAATCGTCTTTGCCCAATTGGCCTCGAATGGTCTGGGTCGCTTGAAAAATAGTCTCTTTCAGCATGTTTTTGAATTGACGCTCACCATTTTCATCGCTGTAAGCGATCCGGCCTGCAAGTGTCTTGTGGCTGCAATGCTCGCTCCAAGTCTGTGCGATAGTCTCAAGTTCGATATCTGTTGGATCGCGCTGGAGGGACTGGAAGTGACGTTGAATAGTCTGCATTTCGGCCAGCGATAAATACAATTGGCCGCTGCGGCTAAGCGCCACAAGTTGATCGTCGCTCAGCTGACGAATGCTAACTTTGACGAGTTGGAATTCGTAGGCGTTGCCGACATCAATGCGCTCGAGGTTCAGCGGGCCGACTATAACCCGCTCGATCGAGTCGTTTGACAACAACTTTTGGCAAATACGATTCAGCGAAGCGGGTTCCAGATTGCTGAACCAGTACTTACGAAACGTGGTCACTTGCTCGACGGGCAAGCTCATATCTTGCAGTGCTTGCAAGGTGCTGAGCGCGACCGGATCCATGACACCAGGCTTCAGCAGCACATGCACAAGTTGTGAAAGACCGCCACGACCGTTCTGCAACTGCGGATCACCAACTCGCGCGACTGTCGTGGATTCGGTGATCGCGTCTGCGAGCAATCGAGTTGCTGAGTGGGCGTGCGTTTCGGTCAATTCGCCCTGCAACAGAAAGCCGTGCGCGGCAGCGACACTAAGGTTCGCATCGAGCCCGAGGTCGCGCGCTTCGGAGGCGACATTCTTGCCTGCCGTATCAACTTGACCGGCTGCTGGATGCACATCAATTTCCCAAAGCGTCACGTTTCTGTTTTCCCTCTAACAAGAGTTGTTGTAGTTTATGGCCGTCCCCGGAGCGCAGTATTGTCAACCACCGCTGCAGGTCAGCGGCAAATTCTTCGAGCACCGCGACGACGGGTTGCCGATTCTCTTCCAAAATTTGTCGCCACAGGTCCGCTCCACCACTGGCTACACGAGTTGTATCGCACCAACCCGTTGCTGCCAGGGGGAGCAACTCCGTCGGCGTGGCAGCAGCCAGCGCAGAAGCGAGAATGTGAGGCAAATGGCTGATGCGTGCTACGGCCGAATCATGCTCGCAGGGCGTCATTTGCAACGTGCGTGCGCCCAGGGCTTGCCAAAGTTGCTCAGTGGTTTTGATTCGTTCCCTGTCGGAATTGTGGTCTGGCGTGATGATTACCAGTTTGCGTTCGAGCAAAGTTTCACGCGCGTATTCAACACCGTTTTTCTCGCTGCCAGCCAGTGGATGTGAGCCGATGAAGTTTGTCGACGCGGGGGACTGTGCGATGGCTTCGACAATCGATCGTTTGGTGCTGCCAACATCGGTTATCAAGCCGCCGTTGGGCATGGAGTCAAAACACTGCTGAACAAAACTGCACACGCTTTGAACGGGAGTACAGATGATCGCCAGGTCGGCGCTGTGGCAAGCTTCATCGAGCGACGTAGTGCTGGAGTCAATTGCGCCGCGGCTTATGGCAGCCTCAAGTGAATTGCCACGGGGACTGAATCCGAGCACATGTTTGGCAAGTCTTCTGGAACGCAGCGCCATTCCAATCGAACCGCCTAGTAGTCCAACCCCAACAATTACCACTCGATCAAACTGTTTCACAAATTACCTTTCATCGAGCGGAGAGTTCCGCGACGCTCCGCCGTCGCGTTGTGTGGAAGTTTGCTTGCATGGGTGCTTGCAGAGGTAATCACGATGGCGGAGAGTCGCGGTACTCTGAGGTTGCGATATACAGACGTAGAATCATAGCCGAATCGCACGAGTTGGCTCAGTACGGGATGGTAGAATCTACCGGATCGTGGGGGCGAATTCTGCTAACTTGCGAGCCAACTGCTGGGAATCTGTAACGGTCAATTGTCCGAGCGTTAGAGTACGGTTAAACTGCTATTTTCCGCCACGAGTGCTTCGGAGCCAACTGATGACAACGACCGTGAAAACCGCTAGTTCCCCATCAACTGTGGGCAAATTGATCTTGGACGGAAAAGAAATGGAACTCCCGGTGGTCGTCGGGACGGAAAATGAGCACGGGCTGGACATCTCAAATCTTCTCAAGCAGACCGGGCATATCACGCTCGACGAGGGCTTTGTCAACACCGGCAGTACCACGAGCGCAATCACCTATCTCGACGGTGACGTCGGAATTTTGCGATATCGTGGCTACCCGATTGAAGAGATTGCCGAGCACTGCGATTTCGTTGAGACCTCCTATTTGTTGATCTACGGCAAGTTGCCGACCGCGACTGAGTTGGCGAATTTCCGAGAATCGATTCGTCGCCATACGATGATTCATGAAGATATGCGATCGTTCTACAATGGGTTTCCGAAAGATGCTCATCCCATGGCGATTCTGTCTTCAGTGGTGGGTGCGCTCTCGACGTTTTATCAAGATTCCCTCGACCCGCACGATCCCAGTCAAGTGGAAGTTTCCATTCATCGCCTGTTGGCAAAATTGCCGACGATTGCCGCGTACAGTTACAAAAAATCGTTCGGCCAGCCGTTTATGTACCCGCGTAACGAGTTAAGTTACTGCGAGAACTTCTTGAGGCTAATGTTTGCAGTCCCATCGGAGGAGTACGAGCCGGATCCTGATTTTGTGGAAGCGTTGAATTTGTTGTTAATTGTTCACGCGGATCACGAACAGAATTGTAGTACTTCGACAGTTCGTATGGTTGGTTCGTCGAATGCCAACTTGTTCGCCTCCATCTCAGCAGGTATTTGCGCATTGTGGGGCCCTCTGCACGGTGGAGCGAATGAAGCGTGTGTGAACATGTTGCAAAACATTGCCGCCGATGGTGGCAACGTGCAGAAGTACGTTGACATGGCCAAGGACAAGTCGTCCAACTTCCGCTTAATGGGCTTTGGTCACCGCGTTTATAAAAACTACGACCCTCGCGCAAAGATTATCAAAAAAGCTTGCGATAAGTTGCTGGCCAAACTGCAACTGGATGATCCCTTGTTCGAAGTCGCGCAAAAATTGGAAGAAGTGGCCCTCAAGGATTCATATTTCGTCGAGCGGAAGTTGTATCCCAACGTTGATTTTTATTCGGGCATCATCTACCGCGCGATGGGCTTGCCGGTTCAGATGTTTACGGTGCTGTTTGCGATTGGCAGATTGCCAGGCTGGATCGCTCACTGGGTCGAGATGCATCAATCGCCAACGAAGCGTATTGGTCGCCCCCGGCAAATTTACACTGGCCCTACCAAGCGGGCACTGATTCCAATGGATCAGCGAAAGTAGACCCATACGATACTAGCGAGTAGTCTGATCAGCTAACTTTCTAACGTGTGAAGCTACGCCATGTCATCGATCATCGAAGAAGCCGTTGAAATGCTCGCTGAGCCGCTGGCTCAACCCGTCGAGCAGCTCAGTTTATTGCGACAGTCTTTGTTGTTCGCTGAACTGTCGAAAGTGTCTTACTATCGACCTGATATCGTGAACGCGGCTTTGTCCGCGGCTGGGTTTGAGAATATTGAGTTTTTTGACCGCGACGGCGCTCAGGCCTATATCTTCGAACATCAATACGATTGCATCGTCGTGTGCCGCGGCACTGAACCCAACGAGTGGAACGACATCAAGGCCGACGTTAATGCGCTGACCGTGCTAGCCGAAACGGCCGGCCGGGTACATCGGGGATTCAAACGCGAAGTCGACGATCTTTGGCCGCGACTCGAACGCGCGCTGAAAAACAACGAAAAACCGCTTTGGTTCGCCGGTCATTCGCTGGGCGGTGCGATGGCGACCATCAGTGCCGGACGCTGCAAACTGGCTGAGATTCCATCCAATCCGGCTGGGCTGTTCACTTACGGTAGTCCGCGCGTCGGCACAAAGCGGTACATCAACTATGTAAGAATTCCGCATTATCGGTGGGTCAACAACAACGACATTGTAGCCCGCGTCCCTCCCGCATGGATGGGTTTCAGCCACAGCGGTCGCGAGCTTTACTTCAACGCGTTTGGGCGTTTGCGCAAGTACTCAACCTTGCGCCGCTTTCGAGATAGTTGGTATGGATTCATGCTGTCGTTGCGGAAGTTCAAGATCGATCATTTGATTGACCACTCGATGATGTGCTACCTAGAGAACATCAAACGCGCCATCGACGATGAAGCGGTTGGACGAATCAAGCCACAGTTAAAAAGTACATCTGCGATGTAGGTGGAATTTTCGAAACTTCTCGGCCAACGCCATCAATTTAGTCTTGTTCAGCGAGGTCTCGCTTTCGTTTAACCGGTAGCCAGCGGCGTCGACCTGCCGCTGATGCCAACGATGCTCTCGGAGGAGTGGATCCATGCTGCGAAATCCAACATTTGGACCGTTATGCGATGGTCAACTCACAATGCTGCGGATGCAGAACGAGTGGCAGGTGCGAGCGTCGCCGCTGGCTACCGGTTAAACACCGAAGGTCGCGTGATCTACAAGATCTACAGCGACAGCACGTTTGAGTCCTATTACTACAGTCAAAATATGGACGTCGTCCGCTATCGCGACCGCTCAATACAGCTGGTCAGGTTGAAGGCGCATTTTCAACGTGGCAGAAGAACAAGATCAAACGCAACCTTCCGATCAAGTCTGTTTTTGACATACGCGGGCATGTTGCCAGCAGGGTTTGCAAAGAAGACTGCTGTGAAAAGGAACTGCGCTTAGATACGAAACGAAAACCGAGACCACCCTAACTCTTGGGGTCGGCTTGCTATATCCACTTGCGCCACCATTTACATTGCAAATTGATGGGAGGCTTACACTTGGTAGTTCTTTGGATGTTATTAAAGGCGGTTGCAAAAATCTTGACGAGGTCGAGTCCTGTGCGTACTTAAGTGGCGCGATTCAAATGCAACTGTGTGGCAACGGCCCGGGTGTCAGCGGTGGTCGTTCATCAATCGGCGGTGGGATGCCACTGGTGTGCTCGCGCTTGTGCAACTGTTCGATCACAAACGCTTCAAGCACTCCACATTCGATCGAGGTAAGCCGCGCTCTGCCGATGAACAAATCGCGAATCGGTCTTGGTAAAAACTTAGGCGTGAGCCAAGCGATGCGAAGCTGAAACAGCAACTCGTTGTAGCCCACGGAAGCCACTTCAGTGAAGATCGAGAGCATGCGAAACACAATCGCCTGCGCAAGACTTTGCATGGCATGCGTCTCTGTGCCCTTCAAGCGACCGATCAACTCCAAGTCGCCTTGGCAAGTGCGGCAATAACAACTAGAACGATGCACATCCGGTTCTTCAAACTCATCGCTAGCTGGGTCTTGCTCTTCGGACAATAATGCAACACCAGCATTTGCAGGGGACTGAGTGTCGGGTTGATTAGCGCGCCACGCGGCGGTCAACTTC
>JAYVHC010000284.1:0-7459 GCA_043771575.1 Planctomycetia bacterium | reverse complement strand
ACATTCGTATAGAACGCCGCATCGTCTCGGGCGATGGGAACCGCCGCCATGAGGTGCCTAGCTTCCAATTGTTCAATTAAGATCGCCCCGAATCGACGGTGAGCCGCAGTCCTTGGTATCGCTTTTCGACGCGTTGACACGAACACGTTCAGCGTTGCACCAACCGCATTACGTGCGGCAATAGAGGCCCGCCAGAGATTCGCAAACGAACGCATCATCGAGTCCTTAGGAGAGGAGGTGGACTTGAACGAGTGTTTCGAAACGGAAAGACGAACTTATGACTGGCATCCGAACGACAAACAGCAAGACTGCTGATTCGTCCGGAGTCGCTTCGAGAGAAAGATAAAAAGAGTTGAACGGGAGCCAGAGAATCAGCGATAAGTTCTCACGACAATGACAAGCTCGCTTTTCAACCTATCGCTTGCGTATTCGATTGTCAACGAAATTGCTTGACTTTTAAAATCAGTTGTTGTGCAGTACCCAGTCGATGGGTGAATTGCTTGCGAGTCGTTCGCCGTTAGAAGTCGTTCATCCGGTAAAAACGTGCGCGCGCACGAGAGCTCCTGCCGGGTGCGACCATTGCTTGCGGCATGCACAATATGGATTGTCTCTGGGGTTGGCGCGATCCTAGCCGCCACTAGTGGAAACACAGAGTAACAGAGGCCACAGAGTCTGATTCCGTGCTCTTCCTCTGTGCCTCTGGTGCGCCAGGCACGCCTGGCTGTTTTAGTTAGTTGAAAGGTAGTTGATCGCGATCGAAGCACAACGTCATCCTGTCCATTTTTCGAATTCCAGTCGTAGGCAGGATACAGATTGCAGTCCTGTCGGTAGATTGCGATCCCCACGTTAGTAATTGACTTTCCAAGCCTACTGGAAGTAATAATCGAGGCGCAAACCAGTAGACTCGACGTTCCTATCGACAAGTCTGCTTCAATGCATCGCCCTTTAGGTCAACTCACAGTGAAATTGTCCGCGCAGGTTTGACAAAAGTTGACGGCGCGTCATAATCCGGTTATGACGAGAATTAGCCGTAAGCAACACGAAATTCACCAACGGGAGGCAGCTATTCTGCATATCGCCCGCCGAATCTTGCTGGATGACGGCTACGAAGCCCTGAGTATGGACAAGTTGGCGGTTGAATTGGGGACGGCTAAAGGGACGCTCTATAACCATTTTCCGAACAAGGAAGAAATCGTTTTGGCGCTGGTTTGCCAAGCCATGCAAGTTCGCTTGCAGCTGTTTGGAGTTGCCGCCATGGTCAGCCAAAAATCGCGCGAGCGAATGATGGCGATTGGGCTTGCCAGCGAGCATTACGTGCGGAGGCACAGCGCGCATTTCGCGATCGAGCAGTTCGTATCAAATTCGACAATTCGCGGAAAAGCAAAGCCAAAACGACAGGAATTGATCCGCCACTTCGAGATGCAATGCATGGGTTCGGTGACCATGATTGTGCGGGATGCGATCGCAGTGGGTGATCTGAAGCTGCCTACAAAACTGACTGCCGAGGAGCTGGTTTTTGGATTTTGGTCGATCACGTTTGGCAGTCATGTGCTGACCTTTGATCGCCCAGGACTGCATGAATTGGGAATCAATGATGCTTGGCGGGCGGTGAGAAGCCACGGTTGCAGCATGCTCAATGGGTTCAATTGGCAGCCGTGGATGACATTTGAGGAAAGCGAAAGTGTTTTTGCGGAACTGGACGCTCGCCTTAACATGCTTATCGGGTCAAGCTATTAAAAAATTTTGCCATCCAAGTGACGAGGCGTCACAAAACGACGGCGCGGATAGAAAAGGTTGAAATCGTGGGGAGTCCACTAAAAAGATTTGTTACACGGGCGATTTTGTTGCTCGTCACACTGGGGTTGTTGGGCGGAATGACTTGGCTCGTCCGTGGAAGGGCGGCGCTCGATCCCCTCGTTCGGTCGGCAGAGTCCACGCACTCGGTACCGGCTAGGTTGTACACGATTCGGTCATTGTACCATGACACTGAGCGGACGATGACTGGCGTCGTACAAGCGAGGTACGAAACCGATTTGGCATTCCGGGTCGGTGGCAAGATCGCGGTTCGATTGGTCGATGTTGGTTCGAGGGTTGTGGCTGGCGACGCGCTATTCAAGTTGGAGCTGGACGACTATGAATTGGAACTTGAGTCAGCCGCTGCAGAATTAGCCAGCGCCGAGGCAACCTACAAACAATCTGTGGCTGACGAAGCGCGTATGCGAACGCTGAAGGCGAGTCGCTCGGTCAGCGAGGACGAGTACGATCAGGCGTTGGCGAGGAGCGAAGTTGCGGTCGCGCGTCGGACGGCTGCGGCAAGATCGCTCGAACTGGCCCGCAATCGATTGAAGTATACCATTCTCGAAGCGCCTGCTGACGGTGTCGTTACCTCGATCATGGCTGAGCGTGGTCAGGTGGTTGCTGAAGGGCGAAGCGTGGTCAAACTGACTCAAGGCGATGAATTGGAAGTAGCGATTGGCGTGCCCGAACGCTTAGTTGAAGGCTTGGCTGAGTCCGCAGCACATATCACCTATTGGTCTCAGCCGGGCGTAACCACTCAAGCCAAATTGCGTGAGCTGTCACCTACCGCAGATCCGATCACACGCACCTACGAAGCGCGCTTTACGATTCTCGACGCGCCCCGTGAGCTGCAACTCGGAATGTCGGCCACATTGCATTTGAACAATCCAAATAGCAGCGATGGAATTGCGGTGCCGCCCAGTGCCATCGCGGGTCGCAGTGAGGCGCTTGTAGGAGTTGGTGGTGTATCCAGCCAGTCACCCATCGTTTGGAAAGTACTGAATGATGAAGGGCGGATCGGCGCTGTACCAGTGGAGGTGCTTAGCTATGGTCAGAATGAAGTCATTGTGCGTGGAGATTTGAATGAGGGCGACCGTATTGTTTCGGCTGGTGTACACAGATTGGACTCGGGTGTGACGATTCGAAAATGGGAAGAGCTGAAGTGAGCGGTATCAATTTGTCGGAGTGGTCGGTCAAACACCCGGCGTTCGTCACTTTCTTAATGATTGCCAGTGCCATTGCTGGCATGGACGCCTATCGGCGTTTGGGTCGGGCGGAAGATCCTTCCTTTACGATCAAGACCGGGCTTGTGACCGCCCAATGGCCGGGTGCGACCAGCGAAGAAATGCAGAGGCAGGTGGCTGATAGGTTAGAGGAAAAGCTGCAGGAGTTGGAGTACCTCGACTTTTTGAGGACGTACACGACTGCTGGCAATGTGGTCATGCTGGTTCAATTCAAAGACACCTCGCCACGCGGAGATATGGATGAACTTTGGTATCAACTGCGCAAGAAACTGAGAGATGTTCAAGGCACATTGCCGAGCGGAGTCGTCGGGCCTTTTGTCAATGACGAGTACGGGGACGTTTTCTCAGCCATCTATGCGTTCAGCGGCTCGGACTACACGCCAACAGAGCTAAAGCATATTGCCGAATCCGCGCGAGATCGCTTATTGCGTATCAAAGATGTCGGCAAAGTGCTGTTGTACGGTGAGCAAGCGGAGAAGGTGTATGTCGAATTTTCACATCAACGCTTGGCAACGCTAGGTATTCGGCCGCAACAAATTTTCGATTCGCTCCAGAGACAGAATGTAGTTTCACCGGCGGGGATGATTGATACTCCCACCGATCGAGTATTCGTACGAGTCGAAGGTGCCTTTGATGCGCTGGAGACCATTCGTGAGGCACCCATTGAATCGGCAGGTGAACTCGTGCGGCTGGGCGACATTGCCGAGGTCAAGCGCGGCTTCGTTGATCCCAAGTCGTTTACGATTCGACACAATGGAAAACCGAGTGTAGCATTGGCAGTGGGAATCAAAGCGAACTGCAATGTCCTGCAGTTGGGATCGGAACTCGACGACGCTATGAAGGAAGTTAAGGCTGGCTTGCCACTCGGTGCTATGGTTGAGACCGTTGCGTTCCAGCCGCATGTAGTTGAAGAATCCGTCGGCGAGTTCTTGCGTTCATTCGCTGAGGCTTTGGTGATCGTACTGGTGGTCAGCTTCATCAGTCTCGGTTGGCGCACAGGAATTGTGGTCGCGCTGAGCGTTCCGTTAGTGTTGGCGATCACGTTGATTGTCATGAATTTGATCGGCATGAATTTGGATCGGATCAGTTTAGGTGCTTTGATTCTTTCATTGGGTCTGTTGGTGGACGATGCCATCATTGCGGTTGAGATGATGGCAGTGAAGATGGCACAGGGCTGGGATCGCGTTGCAGCAGCGACGTTTGCATGGCGGTCGACAGCGTTTCCGATGCTTTCGGGCACGCTGATCACGGTGGCTGGTTTTTTACCCGTTGGATTTAATAACTCAGCGGCGGGCGAGTATGCAGGTGGTATTTTCTGGGTCGTTGGAATCTCGCTGATTGCATCCTGGTTGGTGGCGGTAACGTTTACGCCGTTTCTTGGATTTCGATTGTTGCCCGACGGGCGTGCGCACGGGAAATCGGGACAGGCATATAACAGCCGCTTTCATCAATGGCTGCGTCGGGCTGTGACGTTTTGCGTCGATCATCCGAAGAGCATTGTCGCTACCACAGCGATTGCGTTCGGAATTGCACTTTTCGGCTTTACAACCGTTCAGCAACAGTTCTTCCCGCAGTCGGCACGACCCGAGTTGATCATCAACGTACGGTTGGCCGAGGGCTCGTCATTTGAAGCGACTGCAGCCGAAGTCACACGTATCGAAGAGTTGTTGTATGGCGATGAGAATATCGAGCATTTTACGGCGTACACGGGCGCGGGGAGTATTCGCTTCTTTTTGGCTTTGGATCCGGACTTGCCTGCGGCCAACTTTGCTAAGTTTATTATTCTGACCAAGAGTGCTAAGCATCGTGAGTTGCTCCGCGAGCGGCTGGTGAAAATATTTGATAGTGATCCCGCTTTTGCCGCTGCCAGAATTCGTGTGTTGCGACTCGACTTCGGTCCGCCCGTTGGCTATCCCGTTCAATTTCGCGTCATTGGTCCAAATCCAGATGAAGTGCGCAGAATCGCCTATCGAGTTCGCGAAGTCATGCGTGAAGAACCGGCGGCGGTTTCTCCCAATTTGGAGTGGAATGAGACGGCCAAGCGCGTGCGTTTACAGGTTGATCAAGACCGTGCGCGCTTGATTGGGTTTGCGCCTCAAGAAGTGGCGAACTCGCTGCAGACGCTCTTGAGTGGAACACCCGTTTCGCAGTTTCGTAATGGTCGCGAATCGATCGATGTGGTCGCGCGGGCGGTTAGCGACGAACGTTTGGATTTGGAACACATTGCCGACCTGTCACTGTTTACGACCAGTGGCAAAGCGATTCCGCTATCGCAAGTTGCCGTGCCAGTCTTCGACCACGAAGAACCGATCCTGTGGCGCCGTAATCGCGAAACCATGTTGACCGTTCGAGCCGATGTTCGCGATGGTTGGCAGGCACCCGATGTTTCGAAACTCATTAGCGCCAAGTTGGTCGATGTGAAAGCGTCGTTGCCAGAGGGCTATCGACTGGAAGAAGGTGGAGCGATCGAAGAGAGTGGCAAAGCGAATACGGCTTTGTTCGCGGTTTTTCCGCCAATGGTTTTGGTGATGTGGACGCTGCTGATGGCACAAGTGCAGAACTTCCGCAAAGCGGCTTTGGTGTTTGTGATCTCTCCGCTGGGTATCATCGGCGCCATTACAGCGTTACATTTTTTCAATGCACCCTTTGGGTTCGTCGCCTTGCTCGGCGTGATCGCCTTGGCAGGCATGGATATGCGGAACTCGGTGATTCTAATCGATCAAATAGAGCAAGATATGTTGAATGGCATGTCGCAATGGGAAGCGGTGATTGAATCTGCAGTACGCCGTGCGCGACCAGTGATTCTGACCGCAGCCACAGCGATTCTAGCGATGATCCCACTGACGCGCAGTATCTTCTGGGGGCCCATGGCGATGGCGATCATGGGTGGGTTGTCGATAGCAACTTTCTTAACACTGATGAATCTGCCAGCCTTGTATGTGCTTATGTTTCGCGTGAAGAAAATCGAAGCGTGAACATCGACTATTGAGCTTCGAGTTCAACCATGAGCTCGAGGCGTTCCTCGCCACGGAGGATGGCAAGCTTGAGGGGTTCACCGACAGGAGATTGCTGGACGATTTCGGAAAAATTCGTAGGCGTGATCTGTTCGCCTGCAAGGGTCAAAATAATGTCGCTTGACTTAAGTCCGGCTTTTTGGCCAGCACGATCAAACACCACTTGTTCGACCAAGACTCCCATGCCCGGAGCAAGCTTGTGCTGTTCGGCTTCCTCGGCGGGAACTGGCTTGGCGCGCACGCCGATCTTGGCGCGGCGCACTTTGCCGAACTGCTCGAGCTCCTTGCGAATCCATTTAGCGCGCGTAATCGGAATGGCAAACCCAACACCCTGAAAACCTCCGCTGCGCGAGGAAATGGCGGTGTTGATACCAATCACATTGCCCTCCAAGTCAAGCAGTGGGCCTCCCGAGTTTCCAGGATTGATCGCCGCATCCGTTTGAAGAAACCGACCGTTTACCTCTTGAGAGATCTCGCGATGGCGTTCGGTGCGACTAATAATGCCAGCACTGACGGAAGATTCGAGATTGAAGGGGCTACCAATGGCAAGGACCCAATCGCCGACGTGTAATTGATTCGAATCGCCCAGGTTTGCGTAGGGGAGCGGATCTTCGGATCGAATGCGTACAATAGCCAAGTCGCTGTGTGGATCCGACTTGATATCTTCGCCAATGAATTGACGCCCGTCAGACATGCGCACATCGAGCTGACGCATGTTGGCGACCACGTGGTGATTGGTCAGCACGAGACCATCGGCAGAAATGATGACGCCGGAGCCGACACTCGAATAGACCTGATCGTCGCGGCCGCCGATGATGTTCAACATCGGTTGCTCTTTGTTCTCTTCGCGACCGAGCACGGTAACTACCGCAGGCAGGGTTTTTTCAGCAGCTTCACGAAATGCATTCGAAAGTTGCCGCGCAGCCGAAACTCCCGTTGGGACCGCAGGTCCATCGTCGGCTAGCGCCGGCGCGATCATTAACCGTGTTGCAAGTATCGCGACTGTGGCCAGCAGCAAAAAAGCGCTGGATGAGAGTTGGCTCTTGAAATCCGTCATCATCTTCGGCTCCGTCAGTCAAAATAAGCAGGGCTCACTTAACGCGAGCAATCATTGAATCATGTATCCAGTATAGACTTTAATGGTAGATTACGCGCGACAAGTTATTGCGAAGTAATCAATTAAGCTCAATCCGTCATGCGAAACGCCTCATCCTCATCGCGCTCGCTCTGTCGAAGGCGTCGATCGAAGAAGTTGATAACCTGGTGCAGCCCGTGTACCAGAATTCCGAGCATCAGTGGGGCAGCGTAACAGAACATTACGAACACGATCTGCGCTTCGCGACTATCGGCTGTATTGACAGTCTTGGACTGACGTCCCAACCAAGCGTCCAGTTCGTTGGTAAT
>JAYVHC010000283.1:0-7816 GCA_043771575.1 Planctomycetia bacterium | reverse complement strand
TGATTTCAGGCGCGATACTCTGCATTCGCCAAGCCAAATCGTACGCTTCAATCAGCGCATCGAACTCCGAGTCACGCACGCCGCGCCGCGCGATCTGCGTTTGATTTAGTTGCTGGAGCAATCGAAACTGTTCTTTCTGGTCCGCAATACTCATGTCGCCGCGAGTCAGACCCTCAATCTCCAATTGCACTTTGCCCGTACCACCGATTCGTGTTCCCTGATACTTAGCGGGCAAGAATGCGCTGCCATAGTTACGAGGTCCACCGTTGCCTACCGATGGGGCAATGGAAATGAACCCAGGCAAACTTTCATTCTCAGTTCCCAGGCCGTACAAAACCCAAGATCCAAACGAAGGCCGTACGAAGTTTGTCGCACCACAGTGCAGAAACAAAGTCGCCGGTCCGTGAGCCACACCCTCCGTATGCATGCCATGCAAGAAACAGAGCTTGTCTACGTGCCGTGCCGTTTCTGGAAACAACTCCGATACCCATCGTCCCGACTCGCCGTATTGCTGGAACCGCCAAGGCGACTTCATGACACGATGCTCGGTGCCGCGTTTGCCCGTTTTCGCCAACTGCCGCGCGTCGTCAAAGGCCTGCTTGTTTCCGTCAATCTTCGCCAACGCTGGTTTGTAATCGAACGAATCTACTTGGCTGACACCACCCTGCATAAACAAAAATATAATTCGCTTGGCCCTCGGCGCTCGATGCGAAATGGCTTCCTGCGCCGTCACAGAACTGGCCGCCATTGCTTGTGCGGCGAGCGCGCCAAAACCACAACCCGGCAGCTGGAGCGCCGTCCGTCTTGAAATCAAGTTTTGCACGAAGGGGTTGCCCTTTATTCCAAGTACCTAAAATCCAACGAGGCGAACAACGACTGCACCAAAGCCGTCAAACGCTTCGAATCCAGCGTGTTCCGATCGACTTCCTGTCCCGCAACTAAAAACGCAATACATTTCGCCATTTCAGCCTGAGTAGGTGACCGCCCAAAACAGACGCGATGCAAGTGTTCCACCGCCAATTCTGGTGACGAGAACTCGCGTTGCATCAGTTTCGCCGTCGCACTCGCACGCGCCACCACCCAAGGATGATGCATCATAAGCAATGCTTGCGGTGCCACTGTACTTCGGGCTCGTTCGCCGATCGATACACTGGTGTCCGCGAAGTCGAATGCTTCGAACAACTCCGGTAACGCATTACGAAGCACCGGATGATACAAGCTTCGTCGGGTCGACTGATGCGAGTAATTGTAATCTTCCTTTACACCGGATTTCAGGAGTGACCCTCCAACCGCCCCATCCAACTCGCCACTGGCTTGCAACATTCCATCGCGCAGCGATTCAATTGAAATTCGACGCAAATTTCCACGTCCAAGCAACTGATTGTGCGGATCCCTGTTGACCGCGTCCGTGCTGGGCTCAACCAAGCTGCGTCTATAAACATCGGATAACACGATGCAACGAACGAGGTGCTTGGTCGACCAACCGCTGCGCATGAGTTCATCAGCAAGCCAGTCAAGCAGCTCCGGATGCGATGGTTCGGCTCCGGTAGTTCCAAAGTTGCTGGTCGTGGTGACCAAACCCTCACCCAAAAGCCACGACCAGACACGGTTTGCGTATACTCGCGCCGTTAATGGATTGCGCGGGTCGCTCAGCCAACGCGCCAGTGGCAATCGTCCACTCGCTCGCTCATCAAACGGCAGCGACGACGAATTGACACCCAAAGCCGTCAAGAACCCACGCGGCACGACTTCTCCCAAGCTATGTACATTTCCGCGAATGTGAATCGGGATGTCCTTGGCTGGCGTCAATTCGCGAACTGTCATGAAACTCGGCCTCGATTCTAGCATGCCCTTTAATCGAGCGAGCTCTTTCTCCATCTTCTTCAACTCATTGCCATCCGCGATGACATCAGCCTTTGTAACCGCAGGTTTTGCATCGACAGCCTTTTCGGAAACAAATTTAGCCACACTCTCTGGCCCCAGAGGCAAAAACTGAATCGCATCGATCACCACATGGCCATCGGAGTCATTGTTCGATACGATTACGAACGCTTGGCCATCTTTCTCAAATCGATAGGTTCCAAGCGTGATCCAAATGCCGTCGTCCGGCGACTGCTGTTGATTGACATGATGGGTCTGTTCACCCTCGGCGCTAAATACAACCACCCTCGCGTTCGAAGCGCGGTTCGACGCAGCGGTGTAGGACATGCGCACTCGATATTGCCCAGGCGGCAGGCTCTTTGGCTCAAACGTCGCTGACTTTTCACCCTTACCCTGGTTGCCATCGTGCAAATAACGCTCGTTGACAAAACCGCTCACACCGGCACCATCGACCCAAGCGCCAATGAGTTTCGCATCCACATCGTCGACTACTACACCTGCCAGTGTCGCGATGTCAACTGATTTCTTAGGATCAATATTGCCTGCTTCCTTTTTCTTTATAGCTGCGATCTTCAGGGTCAGTTGCTTGACATCCGCAGACATCCGTTCGAATGCAGCCGCCTGCTCTGGTTCGATCGGTAGCGGTTGTTCAACCCATTTTGAAACGTTGTCATGATCCATCGCCACAGTGTTTCGGAAGATCCCGGCCATAGCGTAATAATCACGAGTTGGAATGGGATCGAACTTGTGATCATGACATCGCGCACAGCCGATTGTCTGAGCCAGAAAAGCCCGCCCGAGAACCTCTAGTTGCTCGTCGATGTAGTCCATTTCCAGTTGTGACTTGTCTTGTTCTTCGAGGTTCGTGTTGCCAAACGTGAGGAAGCTGGTTGCAACCAATTGACGTGTTCGCTCGCGAAGATCTTCAGCCGTCAGTAAATCACCTGCCACTTGCTCGACGATCATCTGATCAAATGGGCGATCATCGTTGAACGCTTCAATCAAGTAATCGCGATAACGCCAGGCTTCGGGCAACACGAACCCGCGCAGTGTCACCGATTCAGCGAACCTCACTACATCCATCCAGTGCCTCGCAATCGTTTCACCGAACTGCGGCGAGTCCAGCAGTCGATCGACCATTCGCACTTCGGCATCGGCGCCGCTATCCGCTTCAAACTCTTCCACCAACTTGGAGTCTGGGGGTAATCCATGCAGGTCGAACGTCATCCGTCGCAACCACTGCGCTCGCGACACTCGCGGCGCCGCAGTCAGCCCCGCATCCGTTAACTTCGCATCGATAAACCCATCTACGACAGTCGCACTGTTTGTATCGGCTGGCAACTGCGGTCTCACGACGGGTCGATAAGCCCAATGCTGCTGCGCATCGGCAACCGATAGCGCTCTCGTATTCGATGGCTTAACGCTCACCTCGTTGCGCGGATCCGCAGCCCCCATTTCAATCCATCGCTGGAGCGTAGCGATCGTCCCATCTGGCAGCTTTCCGTCCGGCGGCATCTGCAGATCCGGATCGTCGTACAAGACTGCTCGCAACACCAAGCTGGCGGCTGGATCTCGCGGCACAATCGCATTACCTGAATCACCACCCCGCTGCCAATTCGGCCGCGAATCCAATAATAGCCCGCCGCTCGCTTCTGTATCCGTAGCATGGCATTCCAGGCAGTGTTTAATCAGCAAGGGTCGAACTTGCGCTTCAAAGAACTCAATCTGTTCTGCCGGAGAAAGGCCTGAACCGGTGGCAGGCAGACCTTGAGCGAACCCCAAGGCAGTGAACCCCAGCGCGTAGCAGCACAACCCGACAATCCACAAGGTTGTACAGTTGCGGTTGGGCATAGCGAGTTTCGATCGTGGCAGGAGGGGATTAACTTTTCTAGTTTACTGCACCTACTACGTTGGGTCGATAAGAAATCATCAGATTTTGTGCCACTGCCTAGTTTTTCAACGGCGTCAACGTCACTCGATGAAACCGGTATCGGCAATCGTAGACACCCAAAAACAGATTGTCGGCATGCTTGGTCGCCCAGTAATCCGACAAGGTCAGTCGTTTAGTGTCACCGGTCCACCGAATCAAAGAACGTCCGTCGCAGTCCACGGTTACAAGGCTCTTTTGGACTCGAACGACGATTTGCGAGAGTTGGTTCATCTTTAGCTGCGCGCCTTCCACAGTGGTTGGCCCACCATCGAAATTTTGGCCATCGATGTTCTCTAGCGCACTGACAATGCGTTCGCCCCCGACTCGAAAATTGATGAGCGTCAAGAATCGGTTGCGCGACATGTGCTGGCCAAGTATTAATCCGTTGGGCTCGTCAAGCGGCTCTGCGATGACCACCAACTCGTAAGCCTCCGGCAATGGCTCTTTCATGGATAACTCGATTCTCGCGCCAAACATTTTCGGGGAAGTTAGTATGTGACCATCAAAATCCCACTCTCCCAACACCGAATTCGATGCGATTGCTTTGGGATCACGAAAAGGAGCGAGCAGATCTATCGAGCCGCCTGAAGGCGACGGTGTAGTTGCTGAGGATGCGACATCAGTGGAACGAGGCGCGAGCGAAAACGATTCCGCTGGAACTGGGAACCGATCTGGGGATTCCCGAACTTGAAAATAGCCCCAAAGTTCTTCGCGTTGCCCATCTTCAAGCTCCACTTCGAGGCGATAGCTGACCGGTGTCGCACGATCAAACTTGCCCAGCGACAATTCAAAACCGCTGCGCGCGGTGACGTTCACTGAAGTTGGAATGTCTAGCCAGGGGCCGCGCAAGCTAGTTTGAATGCGCAGGCGACAGCTCTTGAGCTTGGAACCCACGGAAAGGGCGACATTTAGTTGGACCTCATCGTTGGGTTTTGGCACTAACGGTTCGGGAAGAGCCATAAAGCGTGAAAACAAATCATCGCGAGGTGCAGGTTTGTCGGGCGCCACCCACCCCAACCGCTTTTTTTGTGCTTCGTCGAGCCACGCTTGATTAATCCAACCGTTGTACTGCCCCAGACTCATGACCGCTCCGTCGGCGGGTTCGTTGTGAGGCAAGCCGATCGAGTGACCTACGCCCTCGTGAAACACGACGCAATCGGTCCCGAGTAAGGTACGCGCCAGCCGTCACCGCTAACCAAACCCCATCCTACGCCGCGATCCGCCAAATAGGTTGCCCGCGCGCCCCCCGATTCCGCACCAGGAAAATGGCGGCCTCGATTGTAATTTCCTTCAAACTGCCAACTTTCCCCATCCGGCTTGACGCGATAGAAATCGTCCAGCGGTCGCCAGTTAATCTCGCTTAGGACTAACAGAATCGGAAAACTACCGCGTTCGCCCTGGCTAAATTTCAACGTGGAATCGACTTCGCCCAGCGTTCGAAAGAAAATCGCGTTTGCGTCGCCGCGACGCAATTCACTTGTGCTCAGCGTCGAGTAAAACGGGGATTCAATCACTTTTGCTTTCAACACGGATTGACCGTCGAGTTCGCGAGCGTGAAAACGCTCAATGCGATGCGCGTAGTAGTTCAAACGTTCCCTCCAATCTGGCAAAGGCACTGCATCCTTAGGAACGAAGTAAACCATCGTCACTTCAATTGCATCAACTCGATGCTTGCCGTCCCAAGTTTTTAGCTGTCCGGCTGCTGGCTGCGGAGCGGCAATTCCTACGGCCAACGCTGCAATGCTGATGAGTCGACGATGGAGATTATTGTCCAATTTGCACACGGCTTTGGCTCTCTCGACTAGGAATCGTTAACTGCAATATTGCGAATAGATACGACAACTCGCAAGGACCAGATTAACATATCTTCCAGTCGTCCGAAAAATTTCTCCTTCAAAACGCGCTAACCTGGGTAACTGGTCAAAGGTCGTCGAGGCGATGGATGCAATTGAAATCTGCTGGGCGAACTGACGGGCGTGGCTGTTGCGGTACAATCAAGGCGGGAAGAACGCCGATGTGCCGGTACTCAACTGAACGAAAAAATGGAATTCCTTGAACTGTTGATTGTGGTTGCGATGGTGTTCGTGAACGCAGTGTTCGCGGCTTACGAAATCGCTCTGGCTTCTGTCTCGCTGGCACGGCTACAAGTTCTCATTGGCCAAGGGAAACAGGGGGCTGTCGCTGCGCTGCGGATGAAAGACGAGATCGAGAAAAGTCTCGCGGTGGTGCAATTGGGCATCACTTTGGTCGGATTAATCGCTGGTGCGACTGGCGGTGCCAGCGCGACCGAAGACATTGCGCCTTGGATTCGCAGTTTCGGGTTAGGCGAAGTCTGGGCGGATGTATTGGCGGTGGCGGTGATCGTGCTACCGCTGACAGCTATCACGATTGTGCTCGGCGAACTGGTTCCCAAACTCTTTGCGCTTCGCAACAAGGAATGGGTTTGCTTGGCGTTGTCGCCGTTGATGAAGTGGTTTGCGCTCAGCGTTTGGCCTGTGGTTTGGGTCTTGGAATCTTCCGCCAGCGGTCTGATGGACCTGAGCGAGAAACTCTGGACTCCGCGAACCCATGGCGATGCGCGCTCCGAGGCCGCTGAGTTGCAGGAGTTGCGAGCCATCGTTAGTTTGGCACGGACCTCGCGTTTGATCGGTGCCCGCGAAGAGAACATTATTTTGGGCGCTGCTCGACTGGCCAGTCGAATGCTCAATGAGATCGTCATCCCGGCTGAGCATATTCGCATGTTGACGATTACCGATTCGCTTTCGGACAGTCTCATTGCCGCGCACTTGGACATGCACACGCGCTTTCCGGTAGCCGAAAGAACAGGCGATGCGCAGTCGATCGTCGGCTACGTGACGTTCAAAGATGTCGTCTCCATGCTGAAACTTAGCCCCAAGGAACCGACCCTGCGCGGCATCGTGCGTCAATTGCCGAACCTTGACGGCAAGTTAACCATCGCGGTCGCGATGGAAAACTTGCTGCGAGAACATACGCACATCGCTTTGGTCCGAGATGGCGAAAAAGTCATTGGCATGATTACACTGGAAGACATCATTGAAGAACTGATCGGGGACATTCAGGACGAATACGACCTATTGCCCGTGCACGTCATACGTTCTGGAAAAGGCTGGGTTATCGGCGGCGGAGCTTCACTTGCGAGGGTTAAGGAGACTACCGGAATCGAGCTGCAAACCAACACGGGTTCGCATAACCTTAGCGCTTGGATCATGGAGCAGATTGGCGGGGTGCCCACCGGTGGTGAGGTTGTGAAACACCAGCATTGTCGCGCCCTAGTTCGAAAAGTCCGCCGCCAACGGGTGTTGGAAGCTGCCTTGAGTGTCGAGCCCTCGTAGCCGCGACTCTGCGAGACGCTGAGGATTTCGCCTCCAAATTACTAAACTAGGCGATTCTTGCTAGGTTTTTAAGAGTTTGAGATCTCTAGACCACCCCTCCCTAAGTGTCGTGTCCGAGGGTTTGAATTTGCTGTGTCATGACGCTCCATCAGGCCTTCGCAAATAAATGCGAACTCCTGTGTGACAAACACTGGCCAAGAATGCTAATCCGCATACGATGGGGATAGGCGACTGTTTCATGGAATCGTTGCAGCTGGATTAGCGAGAATGTTCTCAAAGTCCAGGTACATCATTTAGGTCTAAATCGCTAACAGGTTGCCTTTTCGAAACACGCGACAACTTGAAAATGGCAAATTTGATGCCTTGAAGCAACATGGCGAAGATTGGTACGGCGGCATCCACTGTTCGTAAGTCTTTGCCGGCAAGTATCTTGCGCCGCCCACCACCCCACCCTTTACCGCTTTGGTACCACCTGTGCTTTACAAAACCCTCGTCCCGCACAACGCCAAAGCAAACGCTGCTCTGGCAAGTTGTTGCAGTAACCGGCTCGATGCTACAGAGAGGGTTAAGATGAAGAAAAACAACCGAAGTCGTGCAAGCTTGGATGACAACTTTGACAGTGATTTTGAGAGCATGGACACAGGTGAGTTTG
>JAYVHC010000282.1:0-8746 GCA_043771575.1 Planctomycetia bacterium | reverse complement strand
TGGCAAGAACCTGCTTCTGCTTCGCGGCCGTTGTTTGAAATTCAGTCAGGATCCGCTGCCTCTCGGCGGCACTAATCGGTCCAAGATTCTGTAGGGCACGGCGAACATGTTTGGCTACCGAGGTGGGCAAGTGTAAAAGCAACTGACGCGCGGTCGCCGAATCCACACTGGCCACCAGCACGGCAATTCGCCGAATGTTGTCAGGCAATGGTTCCGCAGTCGGCATAGCTATCAAATATCCAGGGAGCGAAGCGGGGTAGGACGCGCACTTACGTTTAGCTATCCCAGGCTAGGTCTGTCGAGAGCGATCAATGAACTTTGCGGTTCAAACTTTAAGAAAAATCGATAATTCCGGAAAACTTTGCCCACAGTCAGTTCGACTTCAGGTTGCTGGCTCAGTTATCAAAAATGCGGAGCCGCGCCGGCAAACTGGGAAAGCCCTCAAATCCTCACGAAAATCCGCTGGCGATAGAGCCAGAGCAGTATTAACCACATTATCAGCAAGACCGCAGAACCCAACAAAACGGGCTCCCAAGAGCTGCCCAAAATTAAGAACGTATTGTGGGGAAGGTGCCTGGTAAGCAGCTCTTTCAAAGGTTTTTCCAATGTCCAACTCATCGCATAGGCCACAATGGAGTTCGAACCAAAAATCATAAATGGAAATACCCAGGCTTTCAGTTTCCAGCCATCGCAGATCGCATGGAGTGCACCCAGCCAAATGAAACAAATTCCACCGCTAAATAGCGCAAACGCTGGCGTCCAGATGCGTTTTACATTGGGGCAGATTCCGAAATGGTCTAGCGCCCAACCACCCGCAACTAGGGCCGCGCCCATGGTCGCCAAGAGCATCACTTGGAGGCCATATGAGCGTTTGGGCGTGAGCGCTTCACGCGCCACAACGCCGCCAGCCAACAAACCCAAGGTCATCGTCGCAAGTGTTGGCACAAAGCTTAACGTGGCGTATCCACCAGGGTGGGCTGTGAAAGCCTCCGACCGTGGAAACAGGTTGAGAAACCATACATCAAACGCGCAAGCAGGGTTGGTGTTCTTATTCCAGTGTGCGGCAAAACCCGTTAATAGATGCGGCCAATCATTCGGCACACCGACCGCTTCATAGTTAAAATCAGCGGGGACCAACGGCCACATCGCGAACAATAACCAATAGCCGCCCAATAGCAACAGGACCGACAGCATTTGGTTCCAGCGCGGCGTGAGCGCGATCAAGAACAACAGACAGTAGCCGAGTCCAATCTGTGTCAACGTATCGTCGAAAGTGAAATTAGTAGACGTCTTGCCAAGACTTCGCAGCACAATGCCCAGCACTACCAGCAATAGGCCACGCCAGACTGCGTGCAAGAACATGGAACCCATGCCTGCACCATTTTTACGGCGCGAAGCAATCGAAAACGGCAATGAGACTCCAACCAAAAACGAAAAACTCGCTTGAATCATATCGTGCAGCGAGCAACCAACCCAAGCCACGTGCGTCGTATGAAATCTCAGCCATGCACAAAAACTGCTCTCGGGAAACGCCTTCGCCAGCTTATCCAATTCCAAAACCTCGGCCATCATCAAGAACATGACGATGCCACGATAGGCATCAATGGACGCTAGCCGCTGGACGACAGGCATGGCTCTTGATGGCGTTGACGCTATGGGTATGTTCGACATCGATCGAGTCCCTTATGGCCGAATCACTGCCTACTTGCCGAGGATGGTTTTGACAATATTCTTGGGCGGCGCGAAGCTCATTGTAACCGCTTCGTCGAATGGTTTGCCGTCGCGCAATTGCTTTAAGAGCATGTCGAATTGCCTTCGGCGGGAGCGATCCATCATGTAACTTGTGAGCGCCATACCCACCAGTCCAGCAGATTCTTCGTCCACGCGTTCCTCTAGCAGTGTTTCCGCTTTATCGATCTTCTGCAATGCGGTCGGCAACGATTGCTGCCACGCTTTGACGCGTACATCGCTGCGTCGGTTGGCGGCAACAACGAGATTCCGCGCGACCCCTTCAGCAAACCAAGTCGGCACCTCATTGAACGAACCCAAGTAAGCTCCACTGACCATTTGAAGCGCGAGTGCCGATTGTTGTTTTTCATCGGTAGAGCTATCATCGGCCAACACCGCATAGACGTCGAGCGGATCGGCTTGCCAATGCCCCTGCCATTCCTTGGGCAATTCGCGGCTTTCTGTCATCCGCCCAAATTCACCATAATCGTAGCGACTCTTCAGAACGAAAATTGCTATTCCGCCCTTCACTAGTGGCTGATGCAAGGGTGCATCCAAGGATTTCACAGTTGCAGAAATGGCTTTGTCCAACTGCTTCAGCAGTTCTTCGATGCGGGCTTTGGGAACATTGCCCAAAATAAACACTTGATCACTTTTGGCCTTCGCGGGTTCATCATTGGGAAGGACCTTCACCCAGCGCGCTAGTGCTCTTTCCTGCCTTCGTGCGAACAATTCTTCGTGGCTCGCCTTGGCCGCCCAAGCTTGATTAAGCACAGTTTCGATATTCGATGTGGCACTACTGCCATCGAACGCAGCGCTTTCACGAATCCAGGTTGAGATCAACTCGATTTTCTCTGGCGATAGCGCCGGGCGACCGCCAGCCGGCATGCGCTGCCCTGATTCACCTTTGAGTTTCTTAACAATCAGGCTCTCGTCAGGTTTTTCGCTGACGATTACTTTGCCGCTGTCGCCCCCGCGCAAAAATTGTGCAAAGGTATCCATGCGGAAGTTTCCTTGGGCTTGACGACCCGCGATGTGACAGCCTTTGCAATTGTCAACCAAAATCGGCGCGATGTCGCGCGCGAAACTTACCGTTTCTTTACCCGTTGGTTTCTTCGCCGTCATCTCGTCTGGAGCTTTTTTGGCATCGCCCTTGGCATAGCTGTTCAAAGGAGCAGTCGGATTCGGCCCATCAAATTTCGCTCCTTCAGCAATCCATTTGCGCAGTTTATCGAGTTGCTCTTTAGACACCTCACCGCCACCGCGAGGCATATCGCCTGATTCGATCACTTCAACTATCCGATTGCCTTGTTCGCTCCCCGCAAATAGGACTCGTCCCGCTTTTGATCCCTTCAGCAAGTCGTTGTAGGTTGCCAGCGAAAACTCGCCGCTACGTTTAGCGATATGGCAATTTGCGCACAGAGTGATCATCCAAGGCGCAAGATCGTCCTTAAAGCTGACCGTCGTCGCACCGCTCGCTACCTTCATGTTGCCTTCGGTGAGCTCTTTCCAGGTTGGCAATGGCTCGAGAACCGCGCCTTCCAATTCGAGCTTGCCGTGTGCGGTCTGTAACGTGGTAAAAAGCCTTCGAGTCTCCTTCTGCAGGTCTGCGTCTTTACTCTCCAATAGCTTGACAAGACCGGACTGGATCGCAGTGACCTTCTCGGCAGCCTCGACAAATTTGCCTTCGTTGAAGAGCTTGCCGGCTTCGCGAACTCCGTCATTCAATTCCTTCAACTGCTTCCGCTGTTCCGCAGTGATCGCCCCTCTGACTGAGGAACTGAACAAGCAAGTGAACGCGAGGCAAGTAACAGCAATTGTTCCCGCGCGCAAAATCGCTCGAGCATTTTTATGGATGAGACTTGGTAAAAAGCACATCGTTTCGTAGTTCCGATACGCAAGGATGAGTGTGGAAAGACGAGAACGCAACCGAGCGTAGAGCAATTGTCGCCATGGCTCCCCAAAACGATTGGGACAATCGTTCTACACTGAAATGTGACAATCGTTTTACACGAAGTTGGACACAGCATTAGGCAGCCACCAGATCCATTGTACTAACGCTTCGCTTCCGATGGCTGTACTCAAACGAATACCCTTTGGAAACGCCGACAATGGCGACTTTAAGCCGTCCGCGTCGCGGGGGGGCTCAATATTAAGTCCATCTGCAGCGCTCCCGGCTTGCTCGGTGACACTCTTCCCGGGATGGTCAGCACCGCGATCACGCCACCCAAAAAGATCGCCAAAATGAACATTAATACTAAACCCACGATCAACAGAAATCGCGATATTCCCTTTTCGGGTAATGCCGCCGCAACTTTTTGAACGGTCGAAACTGAGTTCACCGCTGCAGTTGCGAAAGCAGCACCTTTCAGCGACGCTCCGCCGGCACTCGACCCTCCGCGACTCGCATTCGACCTTCGCCCAATCTCCGCTTCTAAATCAATTGTGCTTCCAGAATCCGAATCACCAGATTTCTTGCCGACCCGCACCAAAACTCCGCTATCCGACGGCGACAAGGAAAGTCCGTCCGATGATCGACCCGCTACCGTGTCGCCTCCACGGTTACTAACAGTATCGACCGTCGAGCCCAGTTTCGATCCGCTGGTTGGCTCTGCTTCATCGCCCAAATTCAATGAGCTGCCGCCACCCACCTTGGCAGTTTGCAAGGCTCGCTGCGCAGTGTATTTAGCCAGCCAAGCTTCGAGTACTTCCGCGGTGGCTGCCGCAGAAGTGTATCGAAATTTGGGATCCTTCTGCAACAACTTCACACAGATTCCATCCAGTTCACCGGGGCATTGCGGGCGAATTTCCCGGATGTCTTTTGGCATCTGCGCTTGATGCTTTGCAATCCGCTGCGCAATCGATCCATCGGGAAACGGCGGCTGGCCGGTCAGCAGAAAATACATCGTGCAACCTAAACCGTACAAGTCCGCGCGATTGTCAACTTTGTGACTATTGAGAGCTTGCTCGGGCGCCAAATAATCGGCGGTCCCCAAAACTTTGTCGTTGTAGTCCATCGTTAGCGAGGCCTGCTTGTCATCCGAAAACAACGCTAGACCCAGGTCGAGCAGTTTAACACGACCCGCTGAGTTCACGAGCAAGTTCGCAGGCTTCACATCACGGTGAATCAAGCCGACATCATGTGCATGCTGCAAGCCATGAGCCGCTTGAGCGATGTAGTCGGCAACCTTATCAAAAGGCATGGGCCCTTTCTTTTTGACCATCGTTTGCAAGTCGTCGCCGTCCACGTATTCCATGACGATATAGTGCGTGTCGCCTTGATTATCAATATCGTAAGCTCGTACTATGTTCGGATGATTCAACGATGCAATCGCTTTGGCCTCTTGCTGAAACCGAGCGAGATACGACGATTTGCCCAGCCGGCTTTGGGGCAAGACTTTGATCGCTCGCTTCGTATGCATCATGCAGTGTTCAGCCAGGTAAACGCTGCTCATCCCGCCACTGCCGATGTGCCCAAGCAATTTGTGCTTGCCGAGAAAGAAGCCTTTGTACTTACCTTGCAACAATTTGTCACAGTGCCAACGCGTTACAACTTGATGGTGTTGCAAGGCTTTAGCAAGCACCGCAGCATCCTCGGGCAGCGCGCCGCTATTCTCGGCACGAATCGCTACAAGCGCCTTTTCAAGCACTTGAGGCTCCGCTAGCTCGCTCTTGCGAACCAACTCAACGAGTTTCTCAGATGTCACCTTGGTCATGCCATCCCTACCAGACAATACTAACTGCGAATCAATTTCGAGTTTGCGCCGAGCAACACCCTGCATTGTAAGGAACATCCAGCTAGCCGGAGTTATCCAAAGCAAAATTCTGTGCAAAAGTTTTTTGCTTTTATCCGTCTTTTGGCTACGCTCCAATCACACATGTCCGTTAGATGAATTGCGCTGATTCATTGTACCCCTGCGAACTAGTCTAATCCAAATCTTTCGTCTACCATGGATTTGCGAGGCTCAATCGTCCATCTACGAAGCCCCGTTTTCCCTGGGACGTTTTGACCTCCGAATGCAACGATTGTATGGCCCTAAGTCACCCCATCTCGGACTGTTTGATTATTGGAGGTGGCGTGGTTGGGCTCTCCATCGCGTACGAGTTGGCAGGTCGAAATTTCAGCGTGCAGATTTTGGACCAAGCCGAAGTGGGACGTGGTGCCTCCTGGGCCGGAGCCGGGATTCTGCCGCCCAGCCCAACGCAAGGGGCAGTCGATCCGCTCGATCAACTCCGCGGCATGAGCCATCAGTTGCACGCGAAATGGGCCTCTGACTTAAAAAAGATTACTGGCGTCGATACCGGCTATCAGCGATGCGGAGGCCTGTATCTCGCGCGTTCTGCGGCTGAAAGGGCGACATTGCATGCGCAGCAAGAATGGTGGACAACGCACGGCATCAAAGCGGAGCTCTGGACCAATGCAACCGCCTACAAGCTCGAACCAAGCCTCAAATCGATTCTCGACGACCAATCCGTAAAAGCGATTTGGCACTTGCCCGATGAATGCCAATTGCGAAATCCTCGCCACCTCAAAGCGCTCGCAGTCGCGTGCAGGTTACGCGGCGTCGAAATTCATGAGCACGTAGCAGTCGAGCATCTTGTACCCACCGCCGACGACTACATCGAAGCCGTTGCTCACGATCACCGTTTCAAGGCCTCTCAGGCTTGTGTATGTTCTGGAGCATGGTCACGTTTGCTGCTCGATCAAATGGGGATTCCCACCGGCATCATGCCCGTGCGGGGACAAATGGTTTTGTACAACACCGGAAGGCCGCTGTTGCATCATGTTGTCAACGAAGGCAACCGCTACTTGGTTGCTCGAGACGATGGCAGATTGCTGGCAGGCAGTTGTGAAGAAGAGGTGGGATTTGAGCTTGCAACTACGGAGTCCATGATCCGGCAACTGCGAGCATGGGCCGAAGGTATCCTGCCACAGTTGCATGCAGCCCCAGTCGAAATGACCTGGGCCGGGCTGCGGCCTGGAACGTTCGATGGCTTGCCCTACCTTGGACAAGTACCGAATTTAAAACAAGTGTTCGTCGCCAGTGGACACTACCGAGCTGGCTTGCATCTATCGTGCGCCACGGCGGTCATAATCGCTGACTTGATGCAAGGCCATCAACCGGCGATCAACTTATGCGCATTTCGCGTCGGTCGTGGCTAAATCTACCAACCGTATCCCGAATCCCCAAGCAATTCGCCATCAGCGCGATTGCCAAGCTTTCGATAGGTCTCTTTGTCAATGCTACTGGATATGAATCGCGACGAACCATCCGCGAACACGAACTGAGCGCCGCCAGTGTGATAGCTCCCAAATCCGCCCACACGCAACGAACCAGCAGGCTCCTCAGGCTCGGGCGTATTCACGGCAATCGACATGTCAAACGATTTTGGATCGTTCAACAAGCTGGTGTTTCTCAACGTAGACCGAGTCCCTGAAACCCAACCGAGACTATCCACGGTGTCCCGCATCTCGCCCAACAAAATCGTTTGCGACATTCCGTCAAGCACTTTGCTCAATCGCAAGCGACTGTTCAAGAACAACACTCCATTATTGTCGGCATCGATCGGCGCCTCTGAATCGTGATGGCAACCAGCATAATTCGTTACCGCCACCAGGGCTCGATCTTCGCGTTCGCTGCGCGAATTGTAATGCGAAGGGCAGGTGAGTATCGGCATAGACTCTTGCCGTACTGGCTTGTTCACTGCCGCGTATGCACCAGCAGCTTGATCGAATTTGCGGTAGGCGTTCGATTGCTCAATGTAAGGCAGAATACTCACGATCCAACTGACATGCTGCCCCACCGCTTCATCGCGAATGGGTCCATCTGGATTAATGACCCCCGAAGGCAACTGCTCGGCATTGAATTCGTAGAGATGCACGGCCAATCCGAGTTGCGACAAGTTATTCGAACATGAGCAGCGGCGCGCCGCTTCACGAGCCGCTTGAACCGCTGGCAGCAGCAAGCCTACCAAAATGCCAATGATCGCAATGACCACCAAGAGTTCAACCAAAGTGAACGCTCGCGAATGGTGCAAGTTCATTCGCGTATATGGTAGCTGTTTTGACAAAGTCATTACTAATTCTCCGATGAACTTGAAGGGGATGGGATTTGAACTATAAAACTGTGCGTACGTTGCATCGGACCATCCTGATCCAAGAATGAATCAAGCCTGGCGATGACAGTAACATTCTTCGCGGACGCATTCGATAAATGAGCGTCTTTGTCAGCGTTTGCAATTTGAATTTCAACGACTGCGTCGTGGTAATTTTCCAGATTCAGTTCAGGTGTCCAGCGCTCGCCAGTGTACCCAGCAGATGAGGTCTGGAGTCTCTTCACGGCCCGCATCACTCCCGCCTCGCACAACAACTCCGTCTGTCGAAGCTGCAATTGAAGTCGAGCTTCACGTCGGCCCCTGAGCGATGCTTGCACGGCCAGTCCGACCAACGTAGAAGCGACCACCAAGCAGGCAATAACACAGACCAAAACTGCTCCTTGGCGCGCTTCACGATTGTGACGCTTCATGGCAAAGTTCCTCCAGCCCTTTCAACAGGCGTGTCGAGTGGTTTCTCGAGCGATTGCCAACGTCCAACCAAGGCAATTACCCGCAAGTCTATCGGTGAGGGCACTTCTGTATGCTCTAATCGCCGCTCAATCTGCAGCCTAACGCGGCTCGGGTTCGCTTCGTCGGCAAACGTCGCCACGCAGCGTTCGTCGAATGAAAACAACTCTCGAGCCACTTCCGCATTCGGCCCAGAAATTTCGCGAGTTACATTCGCCGCATCGCGCTCGTAGGTCACCGTACTTTCGTCCCCTAGTTTCAACGAAACCGCATCGGACGAAACGGAAACCAATGCGGACGCCAAATGAACATCATTGCGAAACTGCTGCGCTAACCGAGCGAGCGACCGATCGTGTTCGCCCCGAGTTTTCGATAGTTTGGACATCGACATCGATTGATGCACCAAACCGATCGCCAACAACATCAGCGAACTGCCCACGGTCATCGTCATCAG
>JAYVHC010000281.1:0-7652 GCA_043771575.1 Planctomycetia bacterium | reverse complement strand
CCGAGCAAGTCGTAAATTTGCCAAGTTTTCCGGAGTACTGCAGTGCGAAAGGGCGATTCGCATTCGCGCAATGCAAGAATGCTGGTTGTGCCTGTTATGCCGATTGTGCAACGCCGGAGTCGCTCGGACCGCTGCAGAAGACGACTCCGAGTTGCGGAGCAACACGGCCACGTTTGATTTGACCTAGAGTTTTTGTCGGCCGTTGAGAGCGTCGGCGAGAATTTCTTTATTGGTGTGTTCAAGAATACTGCCAGCGGTGATACCGCGTGCCAGGCGCGTGATCTCCACTGGAAATTCGGACAATTGATTGGTGATATAGAGGGCGGAGCCATCACCTTCGACTGTGGGATTGGTGGCCATGATAATCTCGACAAAGTTGCCGCGACGCACTCGTTCTACGAGTGCATCGATTGTCAGGTGATCGGGGCCAATGCCATCGAGCGGGGCGATACGGCCCAGAAGGACATGATATAAGCCGCGAAACACCGAGGCTTGTTCGAGTGCCATCAAGTCCTGTGGTTGCTCGACGACACATAGTCGAGTTTGATCGCGCGACGGATCACGGCAGATGGCGCACATATTCGATTCAGCTAAGTTGTAACAGACGCTGCAATAACAAACGTTTTCGCGGACTTCACGAATCGCACCCGCCAGCGCAAACGCTTCTGCCTTACTGACTCGCAGTAGATGGTAGGCCAAACGCTCAGCAGACTTGCGCCCGATGCCCGGTAGTCGTCCCAATTGATCGATCAAGTTGGAAACGGATTTCGAAGTTTCTGACATCCGCATGAAGCTCCGGAGTGGAATAGCGGCACGATGAGGTTTGATTAAAACTCAATGAGTCTCTCAATGTGGAGCTGTTCGATTAAAGGCTGGCGAGTGCGTCGTCCAAGCCAGGAATGCTCACACCGCCAGTTGCTTCGCGCATCATGTCGATATGCATCTTGCGTACTTTGGCGAGCGCTTCGTTCATGGCGACGGGGATAAGCTCCTCAATCAACTCGATATCATTTCGCTTAATTAACTCCGGAGAGATGCGTACCCTCGTAACCTCGCCGACGCCCGTCACTTCGACTTCAACTAAGTCACCCCCAGCCGAGCCAGACGCGGTCTGCTTCGCGAGCCGTTCTTTCATTTCTTTGACTCGATCACCAATCGAGCTGGCAGATCGCAACATTTGAGCTAGTCCGGTTAGATTCTTGAACATTCAGTTTTCCTAGATTTGATCGATTTGAATTCGGATTTTACGCTCGGGAAAGTTGTTTAATTGGCATGTTCAACCGGTTTCGCCGCACGCGTCATGGGAGCAACCGCAGGTGGCCCGTTTATAGCAGCATCGACGCGCATGATCTCGCCGCCTAATAATTCGCAGACTTTTTTGACCATTGGGTGTTCAGAGACTTCCCGCATCTTTTGAGCTCGCAAATTGGATTGCGGAACCGCATCAGCGACTTTCGGTGGCGGCCCAGGCGGAACAATAAAATGCAAACGAATGGCTCGCCCCATCGTACGCTCAACCGCTTGTTGCAATGCGCTCTTGCGGTCGGCGACTTCGCAGTATTCCTTGGGTTTCTGGCTGCCGGGTGGGAAATAAATTGTCCACTGATCACTGCCAAGCGGTTCGACACTCTGGGCAAGTCCACCGAAGTCGGCGAGCATTCCATCGATTGATGCCATCGCTCGCCTCCAATCTTCAAGCGCCGCAGAACTGGCGGTTGTGGGTAGTGAGGTGGCCGAAGCCTGTACCGCAATTTCAGGTTGCTGAGGAATTGCCACCGCAACTGCGGGCAATGCTGCGGGCGCTACAGCAGATACTGGTTTTTGGGCTACCCCTTGCTCACCGGCAGGTCCGCTTGTTGAAACGACAGGGAAAGCTGTCAATGATTGAGGTTCAGTGTTTTTTTTTTCGTCGGTTGATGCTTTGGGTGTGGTCGCCTCCACTCGCGGAACTTGCGGCCGCTGCTGTGCAGCGGTTGGCATCGGACCTCCGCGAGTGATGGCATCGATCATTGCCGGAATCAGCGCAAGATCTTGCAGCTGACAGATCTGCACAAGGGCTACTTCTAGCAGTGTGGTTGACGAAACGCTTGAGCGCATGCGCACTAATGACTCATCCAAAATCTGAATGGATGAGAGAATGGTTTGAATACCCCAATCCTTGGCTAACTCCGTCAATCGCTGGTGGCCGGCAGGGTTGGCGAGTCTAAGCAGATCGGGACCGCCACCTATGCCAGCGGTCATCACATCGCGAAGATAATTCAACAGTTGTTCAGCGAGTTGTCCAGGGTCGGCACCTCCTCGCGTCGCTTCGTCGACAACGGCCAGTGCATCGAGCGGCGAACGATTTCGAAATGCCTCAACCATTTCAAGCAAGCGACCTTCATCCGCAGTGCCAAGCAGAGCGTGAACTTGGTCGGCGGTAATTCTCTCGGTCGAGAAGCTCATTACTTGTTCTAGCAACGATTGGCTATCTCGCATCGAGCCCGCTGCTTTGCGAGCGAGCAACGCGAGCGCTTCGTCTTCAGCCTCGTAACCTTCGGCATGGCTGATTTCTTTGAGCCGCTGTTGAATCGCTTCAAATTTGACGGGCACGAAGTCGAAGCGTTGGCAGCGTGAAAGCACGGTGATCGGCAACTTGTCAGGATCGGTCGTGCAGAAGATGAATTTCACGTGCTCGGGCGGTTCTTCGAGCGTCTTGAGCAACGCGTTGAACGCTTGATTGGTCAGCATGTGAACTTCATCGATGATGTAGATCTTGAATCGCGCACGGCTGGGCCGCACGGTTACATTGGCGCGCAGTTGCCGAATCTCTTCAATCCCACGGTTACTGGCACCGTCGATCTCGATCACATCCATGTCTTCGCCGGATTCGATCGCGGACGTATCCGTCTCGTCGGTTTCGTTCAGAGCCTTGGCGAAAATCCTAGCCGTCGATGTCTTGCCGACTCCGCGAGCTCCCGTGAACAAGTAAGCGTGTCCAACTCGGCCCGAGGCAATGGCTTTTGAAAGCGCTTGCGCAATGTGTTCTTGACCAATCAGTTCCGTGAAAGTGCGCGGTCGATAGCGGCGGGCAACGACCGTGTACGATTTTGACTTGGTCGAGGATTCGTCCGACATCTGGGGCTCGCGCGGCAAAGGATTCGCTGATTGTCACAGCCTTGATTTTCATGCCAGTAGGCCGTTCGGACAATAGCCCAGTTGCGAAACGCGAAACTTACGCGATCGATGGGAATGAGACGGAGTGAAGGTTCCCAAGGAAAAGTGGTCGAAAGCAAGCGTTTTTCTGTGGCGTTTGCTTTCCACCTGCAAATAGGGCAAGCTGGAAGCGCCGGAAGCTTACCCCACTGGGCGTTGGCACAGGACATAAACAGAGGGTGCCGCGAGCCAGGTGACGGCAGGATGGGTCGCGATTGAGAGCAAGCTTGCAGCTGTTGACTGTCCGTATTTGAATTTTAAGTATTGGCTTGTCAACCACTGGCGATGTTGAAAGTGCTTAGCGAGCATGCGGTCGAGTTCCCTGCGACTGAAGCCAGCATGCGCACCTAGTTCGTTGCGAAATTGTCCCTTAAAACGATGCTTCCAATCGCGAAGGTTATCGCACAGTTTGTTGAAGAAAGTGGCATCCCATTCGGATTGACGGTGAGCGCCAATCGAACTGATCAAACGATGTCGATTGGGCGTTCCAATGAACAGCCAACCACCTAGTCGCAACACTCTTGTCAATTCTTCAAGGCTCGCCTCGGGGCGATCGACGTGTTCAATCACATGGTGATAAAAGATTGCTTCAAACGTGCCGTCGTCGAACGGCAGATCGCACACGCTGGCGACTTGAAAATGAGTTCTTGCTTGCCCAATGTAAGTCGGATCGACGAAGTCCTCGACATCCACTGCGTCTACATCGGCATCAAGCCGATCTTGAATTGCAATCGCTTCGTGACCTGAACCGCATCCGGCGATCAAGACTCTCGGGGAAATCAGTTCCGAGAAGCCACGCTCAGCCAATTGTTGACAGAAGAACGCAGCGCCAGCATGACTTTGCGTGGCTACGGCTGGTTGTTGAGCTTTTGGTGAGCTTAAGGTAGCGAGGGGCATGGGTTTACGCTTGATTTCCGAAATGCCAACTAGTGCACGGCTGCAAAAACTGTCAAAGTAACTCTACGATTCCTGCGAGTGACCGGAGAGGTAAGAACAGCCATTTTTCAGGAACCCAAGAACGGTAAGTTGCCATAGCGTGTGGATTGATATCGTTATAGCGGTTGTAGCGATTAGGGATCGCAACCACCGTAATCTTAACTAGGATCCGTACATTCCTAGCATCTGGAATGTCAGAACGATTTACTTGCTTTTCCTAACATTCATTGGTAGGGTTGAAGTTGAATCGAAGATGCTACACTGGCCGCTGCTCAAATCGATTTTCGCTTTCGATCAACCGACACGGAGCCTGAAAATGCTTACAAACCTGCGAAGTATTCTGTCCATTGGCATCGGGGTAGCCGTTTGGGGAGCATCCACCGGGGTGGCACAGGCACAGTTTGGCGGCTTACAGATTCAGATTGGGGGAGGAGGTGTGGGCGGCCTATATGTGGGCGGATTTAGCGTTCCGTTTGGTGTCGGGCCATCGATCCCGCCGATTTCGCAAGCTTACATGGGTCCGCAATATTCATCCGGATATCGTGGTTACTTTGGCGTTGCGCCCACATTGGGTATCTACGACAACTCACCGCTGGATTACCCTACCTATCGGAGTCCTAATTACTCCAACAACCGGAATTCGCTCGATCTGCTGCAGTTGCAGCAGTATCAAATGCAATTGCGTTCCGAACAGCTTAATTTATCAGCGCAGCAGGCCTATCCTTATCCGTCCCAAGCGACTGGTAGCTATATTGGCGATGCTCGTACGGGCTCTCGCTACTCGTCTCAAGCACCGAGAGTTTCGGCAGCATCGTCCGACTTGCGGCCGGGCATGGTTTTGCCCGATGGATCTACCGTAATCTCAGTGGGTCCGCTCACCCCAGCGCCGGTCTCGGTTTCGCCCCAGCCGAGTGTGGAACCCAATGTCTTGCCTTCGAACAACTCTTCCAAGGCGAATCGGGCGGCATTTTGATAGTGGGCATTTTGATAGTGTTAGGAGCGCTCGCATTTAAGTGGATTGTTTGTGGTGTAGAATGCACGGCTCGCGAACCCCGGAGCCAACTTGTACGACAACAATCCCTACAACCCAACTACCAATCCGACTGCCCCCAGCGATCGGCCATCCGCCAGTGATTTGCTAGGCCGATCGCAGGCTGCCCCGACGCGAGTGCGTTACGCGATGGTTTTGCTGGCGATGCTGGTCGCGGTACTGCTGTATCTTGATCGTATTTGTTTAAGCATCGCGGGCTCTTCGGTCCGGGCCGATTTGGGGCTAAGCACTGAGAAATTCGAACTCGAACTCGCACTCTCGGCATTCTTTTGGACCTACGCGTTGTTTCAGTTGCCTGCCGGTTGGCTGGGCGATCGATTTGGCGCTCGTTATGTGCTGGCCGGCTACGTAGCGCTCTGGTCATTGAGCACCGGTTTACTCGGGCTGGCAAACAGTTTGAGCGGTTTGGTTGCCCTAAGGCTCGCATGTGGCATGTTCGAAGCCGGTGCCTATCCGTTGGCGGCTGGAATCGTTCGACGCTGGATTCCGCCACACCGACGCGGTATCGCCAACAGCGTGGTTGCGGTCGGCGGGCGGTTGGGCGGGGCGCTAGCGCCCATCATGACGATTCAGTTGATGATGATTTGGACTTACGGCGGATCTTGGATGAGTCAGCCAGACAACGCGGCACCCGCTGTAACGAGCTGGCGACCGGTCGTATTGCTGTACGGGATCGTTGGAATTGTGATCTCGATCATCTTCTTCAAGCTCTTTCGCGATCATCCGGCCGAGCATCCGCGAGTCAACGATGCGGAGCTAGCCATTATTGGCGTCACGCGAGAGCAGCGTGTTATTGACAAGCTATCCTCGCGCGGGCACGCAAATTTTCCGCCGATTGTATTGATGTGCCAAAGCACAAGCCTGTGGTTGAATTCCTTTTTGCAGTTCGCCAGCAATTTTGGCTGGGCCTTCTTGGTTACGTCGATGCCGGAGTATTTGCAAAAAGTGCACAAGACGACGGCTACGGCACAGGGCTGGTTACAAAGCTTGCCGTTGGCGTGCGGAATCATCGGCATGCTGCTTGGCGGTTACTTGCTCGATAAAGCCACGCGACGATTCGGAATTCGCGTTGGTCGCGCTATCATGTTAAGCGCGCCGCGCGTCATCGTCGGTCTAGCCTTTTTTGCCTGCGCTTTCGTTAACAACTCCATTCAAGCGACGGTTTTCCTTGCAGTGGTCGGTTTAGCGACGGACCTCAGTATTTCAGCCATCTGGGCTTACGGGCAAGATGTCGGTGGCAAACACGTGGGTTCAGTTGTCGGCTGGGCTAATATGTGGGGAAACTTGGGTGCCGCATGCTCATCGCTAGTCCTGGGATACCTTGCGGCTCAAGCCGGGTGGGCAGTGGCCTTCATCGTCTGTGGAGTGATTCAACTGATTGCCGCAGTTGCAGCGCTCGGCATCAATGCTTCAAAACCACTGCAACCTTCTCAAGAATGAAAGTACTGATGCACGACGATCAACTCAACGCTCCACCGGAACCGACCGTCGAGGAATGGGCCAATGCAACGACTCACGGACTCGGAATTGTGGTCGCACTAGCAGGGCTGATTTGGATGATCACCATGCTGTACGGCAAGCCGCTGGGTTTGATCGTGAGTTGTTTAGTCTATTGCGCTTCAGTCATTCTAGTTTTCGTCTTCTCAACGCTGTCCCATTCGTTCAGTGATCCCTATATGCGAACCCGAATGCGAGCCTGGGATCAAGGGACGATTTATCTGATGATCTCGGGAACCTATACGCCATTTGTTTGGCAATTTGGCGGTATTATGCGAACGCCACTGATGATCTTCTTGTGGTTTCTTGCCCTGTACGGATTGTGGCAGAAAGTGGTCGTGCGGCGGCGCGTCAATACGATGGTGGTGACGACCTACCTTTTGCTGGGGTGGGTCCCAGCATTTCCGCTCGCATCGCAAGTGCCTTGGGGATGTTTGGGTGGCATGGCCCTCGGCGGTGTGATCTATTCAGCGGGAGTGTACTTTCTCATGTTCGATCATGTGGGCCGCTTCTTTCATTCGGTCTGGCATTTGGCCGTTATCGCTGCGGCAGTTTGTCATTACTTGGTCATCATGCACTATGTATTGCAAGTTTGAATGGGCTTACCTCACTTGCCCAGTAACGTCACACTCGCAACGCTCCACCAGCCTTTTTGATCGAGCTGTCGGTAGGGAGATTCCATGGGCAGGACTTTTTCCAAATAATTATGCGCGCTCTTTAAGTTGTGGTACGGAAGCGATGGAAACAGATGATGCAATGCGTGATATCGAATCGAAAACGGAAAGAACAATCGCGTGAGCAAATCATTGCCCGTAAAGTTGCAGGAATCGCGAACGTGAGCTTCAACGTCCACTGGCGAACCGTCTCCTTCAAAGTGATGATCGGCAAGCTGCCGCATTTGATTCAAAGTCAACGTAGTCAAACCCAGCAGGTACAGCAGTGGAATGCGGCTGAGCGGCGCCAGGCCGATGTA
>JAYVHC010000280.1:0-14905 GCA_043771575.1 Planctomycetia bacterium | reverse complement strand
TTGCCTTCGGTGAGGTCGCGCACGGCAGCAATGACGTCGCACTCGCGACTGTTGAGCGCAAAATCCGCTCCCAATTCCTTTGAAATGCGACACGATTCCTCGCGGACATCCACCGTAATTATCCTGCCGGCTCCACTGATGCGCACAATTTGCATGCACTCCAGGCCCATACTGCCCTGACCGAAGATCACTACAGAATCTCCGATCTGGATATTGGCCGTTTCGACCGCCGCGACACTATCGCTCAACGATTGCAGACAGGCAGCTTGGCTGTCAGAGATACAGTCGTCTACACGGACTAAGGCAATTTCCGGCAACAGAGCGACTTCACTAAAGCAACCTGGCTGGTCAAAGCCGATCACAGGCCCCTTGCGACAAAGGTAACTTCGTTCAGAAAGACACAACGGACATTTCTCACACGGCAGCTTCGCTCGGGCTGCGATTCGATCGCCGATATTAAAACCACGAACGCCCGAACCGATTTCCACTATTCTCGCGCAGAACTCATGGCCAAATAACTGAATCGGCGCTTCGGTTGCCAGTCGCTGCTTGACTCGATCGTAAGCCAGCGTGGGGATACCAAACGCGAGTTGCGCTTCCGTGACGCTTGGTTGCACACAGAGCGGTTCGACTAATACGTGTCGCGGCAGGACCGCCGGAACCGGAATTTCATCGAGTCGAAAATCGCCGAATCCGTAAAACCTCCAAGCCTTCATGACGTCGTCCTAATTTTTATATACGAGTGACCAGTACCCAGCGGATCATTGCGGGTATTCTTGGCGCGTGAATTTCTGAAGACTATGACAATCCGGCGCCACAAGTCCACGATTTCCTCCGGCCGACATGACGACTTCAGACACATAAATGTCACCAACAGAATCGACGCGAATATCATGCGGCGCGAAGAAGTCGCCTGGCGCAGTGGGATTCTGCCCCCCACCCCAGCGAGCCAGTAACTGGCCCTGCGGATCAAAGACGCTCACCCGACCGCCCGTGGCATCTGCTGGCGCGGATGTGCCCGGCCACATTCCGGCCTTGTAACCCAGTTCAGCTACATAGACGTTGCCGTCCCTATCAAAATCAATTTGACATGGACGCGCGAGGTTTGACCACTCTTCCAGAAACTCACCGTCGGGAGAAAACAACTGTATGCGACTGTTTTCCCGATCAGCCACATAGACGATCCCCTGTCGATCAATGGCAATTCCATGCGGCACGCGAAACTGTCCCGGGCTGACCCCCGGCTCACCCCACGACAGCAACAGTTTTCCGTCCGCCGCAAACTTGTGAACGCGTGCATTTCCGTAACCATCGGTGACAAAGATCTCGCCGTTCACTCCGATCGCGGCGTTTGTAGGAAAATAAAAAGGTGGTCCGGCGTGTCGAATGGTGCGAAAGTCAATGCTCGTTGCACCGGTATCCGCCGGCCGACCACTTGTACCGAGTGTCATCAGCAATCGACCGTCAGGCGTAAACTTTCGAATCGTGTGGTCAAGATCGTCGGTGCAATACACGCAATCATCCGGCCCGATGGTGATGCCGTGTGGTCTTGCGAAAACACCTTCTCCCCACGACTTCAAAAACAATCCCTCGGGACTGAATACCATTACAGGATGATCACCGCGATTGAATACGAAAACGCGGTTCTGCGAGTCAACGGCGACCGCCGTGACTTCGGTCCAAGTCCACCCGAAGGGCACCCTTGCCCAGCCATCGTCGGCTAGGAAATGATACCAGCCCACTGGCTGGCAAGTTGCGGCAGACGGCTTCGGTTGAACATTCATCGCTCGTTGAGTCCTTTCAATCAGTCAGTGTCAAGTCGGTGGAATCTAGGTCCTGTGGTTCCGGCAACATCCACGCGAATACAGCAGCGGGAAGGAACAGAAACCCAGCGTAAAATAACGCCAAACGGTAATCGCCGACTTTCGAAAACAAACCAAAGAAGACGGTTCCCAAGCCTGCCGCAATCCGGCCAATGTTGTAGCAAAAACCCGCGCCAGTTGTGCGGAGTAGCGTGGGAAATAAAGGCGGTAGGTACATGGTAAACAGTGCAAAAACGCCTTGGCACAGGCCAATGGCGGCGAAGCCATACCATAAACTGTGATGGTCACGGGCTACGCAATAGGTTGCAAACATCGAGATAAAATAGGCGACGCAAAGTCCAGATATTGCAACTCGATACGTGAACCACCTTGCGATCGATGCTGCTAGGAAGTTTCCAGCGATCGAAGTCAACATGACTAACCAGATGAAGCGACTTACTAGTTGGCTTTTTTCTCCGACGCTCCAATCATTCAATTCAGGCAGATTGCGCACATGCTGCAAGTACCAGAACATAAACGCCCAATGTGCAGTGAGAGACAGTCCACAGACAGTTGTTGTCAACAATGTTATGCGGCGGATGGAGCCTCGGAACAAATCCAGAAAGGGCGGTTGCACATGCGATGAATTGCGGCGCGCCGCATGCCATTCTTCTGGTTCAGGCACAGCGCGGCGAATCCATAACACCAACAGGGCTGGTAATATTCCCACCAGAAAGACGGATCGTTCGGGATAGTCGGCCAGTAGGTAAATGGTCAATCCCGCCAGCATGACGCCGAGATTAACACCCGTCTGCAAAACCGCCGCCATCCATGGTCGCCAGCGCCGCGGCCAGGTCTCCGATAATAGCGAAGCACCCACTGCCCACTCTCCTCCAATGCCCAATGCTGCCAAAAAACGAAAGATCAGCAACTGCCACCACGTCTGGGCGAAGAACGACATCCCCGTGAACAAAGCGTACGTAAGGATGGTCAACATTAACGCTCGACTGCGTCCCAACCGATCGGCGATCCGCCCAAAGAAGCTGCCGCCGAGGGCCCATCCAATCAGAAACGACGCCTGAATCCACGAACTGTAATATCCGACAACCGGATCCTTTTGATTCGCATGAAGCAACTGCGCCACAAAGGGAGTGGCCACGAGCACATAGAGGTGCATGTCCAGTCCATCGAACAGCCAGCCCAACCAGGCCGCGATACCCGACTTCCACTGCTGCGCCGACAAGTCGCTAAGGCGCGTTATAGGTTCGGTAGGGGTCGTCCCGCCTGTGAGAGTTTCGCGATTCAGCGCTCCCGCATGGGTAGTCGGTGTAATCGGCTCAGTCATTTTGTCTCCAAGTGTGGATGAAACCCGCGCGTCTTGACTTTAAGGCGATACAGGGATTTATCGATGGTGACGTAGAGCGAATGAGCGTCGTCGCCGATCCCAAATTCAACGTTACTCGGAATTCCTTTCCAGCCGTCAAACAACCCCTGTTGATTCTTGGGTCCTGTTTCTACAAAGGCCAATTCGTGTCCCGACGGATCCACAACCATGATGCCAGGCCGAGCCAAACTGCGACAGGCTGCATAAACGTTACCTTGTGAATCGACCGTCATTCCATCGCAACCATTTTCAATTCCAAAATCCACCAGTATTTTGCGAGGGCCACTCACCAAACCCTCGGCATTTAAGGGAAAGGCATAGATCTTCATTGCGCCCCGCTTCGGTTCTGGATCGGTCGGTTTCAATCGGTTACCGCCATTGTTATGGTCGCCGACGTACAGGGTTTTCTGATCGGGACTCAGCACGATGCCATTCGGCTTTTCAACCTCCCTGGTAATCTCGAGCACCTTGCCATCGACGTCAAGCCGATAAATGGCTTCATGCTGAAGTTCACGTGGCTCGGTTCCACCATAGCGGGGATCTGTAAAATAGATGCGGTCCTTAAGATCGACGACTAAATCGTTCGGTGAATTGAAACGTTTGCTCTGCAATCGATCCACTAGGGTCGTACCCTCGTGCGTTTGAAGATTCCAACGCACGAGTCGACGACCACCTCCGTCCGCTCCGTCACAAGACACCGCTGAACCGTCCCGCAAAAATGCCAGTCCGTTTGATTTGCCTGAGTTATTTGTAAACACAGTCGTTTGGCTAGTCTTCGGATCAAAACGAAGTATCATCCCGTTATCATTTCCAAACGGCATGTCAGTGAAATAGATACTGCCATCCGGCGCGACTGCAGGCCCTTCGGTCAGGCCACTGTTGAGTTTTGCTTGTCGAGTAAAGATCAGCTCCAACACACTGCCGTCTAACAGAATCGTATTGTCTTCGAACGCAACCGCGCTGGTTGGATCGGTGGCCAACACAATCCAGTTGCAAGCATAGGTCCAGCTGACCGCAATCAGCATCAACCTAAGTAGGACTCTTGGCCTGAACGGTAAACGTGTGGACATAACCCTATGCGTGTTATGTGGCCTTGTGTCGAAAATGATCATTTCAAAATTTCCTTTACGACTCGAGCTTCAACGACACCTGTGAGTTTCTCTTTGAGCCCGTTGTCAAGAACGAACAACTGGTTATGGTCGAGGCCTAGCAAGTGTAGCATTGTCGCGTGCCAGTCTGGCACGCTAACACGATCTTCGACCGCATTCAGCCCCAAATCATCGGTCGAGCCATGGGTGACTCCCCCTTGAATTCCAGCTCCCGCCAGCCACACGCTAAAGGCGTTCTTGTTGTGATCGCGGCCTGCGTTGCGGTCGTCTTTATCGGGGGGAAGCTGAGCGATCGGCAGCCGCCCGAATTCGCTTCCCCAGGCAACAAGAGTACTATCGAACAGCCCTCGTTGTTTCAAGTCGCGAAGCAACCCGGCGATGGGAAGGTCCGTTCGCTCGCAGCACGACTTCAAACCGCTTAGCAGACCGGTGTGATGATCCCAGAGATTGCCGTTGACGAAAAGCTGAACGAAGCGAACGCCCCGTTCGACTAATCGACGCGCCATGAGGCACCTGCGACCATAGGAGTCCGTGGGTTCACGACCGATACCGTATAGGTCTAACGTGCTTTGGGTCTCCTGCGAGAGATCCAAAGCATCGCTGGCCGAAATCTGCATCCTCGCGGCCAGTTCATAGCTGGCGATGCGCGCCGCCAAAATGGACTGTCCAGGCCTCTGTGCCTGATGCAATTCGTCTAATCGAGCCAGCAATTTTCGCTCGACATTCACGACTTCTGTGGGACGTTCAACCTCGGGCCGCAAATTCAGAACCGGAGCGCCACTTGAACGGAAACGAGTCCCCTGAAACATGGGCGACAAGAATCCTGCATCCCAGTTTTCAACACCGTTGACCGGCAAACCGAGCGGGTCATCCAGCACGATGTACGCAGGCAGATCTCGGCATTCGGATCCGAGCCCGTAAACGGCCCATGAACCGAGAGTCGGACGTCCGGGACTCATTTTTCCTGACTGAATGATATAGATAGCTGGTTCATGGGTAATGCTCGTAGTAAACATGGAGCGAATCATGGCGATATCATCGACCTGTCGTGACAGGTTAGGCAAAGCATTCGACATCCACATCCCACACTGACCATGCTGAGCGAACTTGTATTGGCTCCGCATTAACGCTCCCGCCGCTTGTGGGTTTTCGACTTCGCCAGCGATCCGATCAAAATATTTTTCACCATGGTGCGCGTCGAGTTCGGGCTTTGGATCAAACAAATCCATCTGGCTCGGCCCACCATTCATAAACAAATGAATGACTGATTTTGCTCTCGACTCGACGTGTGGCAAGCGCGCTTCTAAATTCGACGGCGGTGAATTTTCCGCTGCCACTCCACTCGATCCTAGAAGCTGAGCCAATGCGGCTCCGCACAGTCCGCCGGATACACTCTGGAACAAACTACGGCGGGTCATCGGCTGACAGCACTGGCGATGAATTTCATATTGAAGCGACATTGCTTTTCACTCAATCCACAAACAAGAACGACGCAGAATTCATGATTGCATGGCAGTAGGCGGTCAAGGACTTTAATTGTAAAGTCGACGCATTCGGATGCTCATGTACGCTCAGTTGATTTCCCCAATCCGTCTGAAGTTGATTCAAAGTCTCTAGTCCGATCTGCTTTTCTTCAGCGTTGGGTGGTCGGCTCAACGCGATCTGATAGACCAATTCAATTTGCTTTAGGGCATCCGCACCGGCGTCGTGTAGGACTCGAGTAGCGAAGTTCTCCGCCAGTTCAAAGATCATACCGTTATTCATCAAATGCAGTGCCTGCGGCGCGACCATCGAATCGCGACGTTCGATGCAGTTGGGATTCATCTGTGGGAAATCAAAACTCTCCAGATGTGTGGCCAGCCGTTTACGCAGTTGCTGAACATAGATCAGCCTACGCCAACCACGCTCGGTGCCGGTCGGAGTTACTAGGCCATCTGCACGTGTCTGCACAGAGTCTGCCGGGCCAAAAGGTGTTCCGTCCAGTCGACCGGCAACCAGCAGCAGAGAATCGTAGAGCGCTTCCGCATCGAGCCGCACCATGGGCATTCTCGAATACAGTGAATTCTGAGGATCGACTTCTTCGAGTCTCTGCGGTAGGACCGAATTTTGTCGGTAGGTCGAACTCGTCATCATCAGTCGGTGCATTGCCTTCAAGCTCCAGCCACGCTGAACAAACTCGCGCGCGAGCCAGTCGAGCAGTTCGGGATGAGTCGGCGGCATGCCGGCTTTTCCAAAGTTGCCCGGTGTTTTAACAATCCCCCTACCAAAATGATGCTTCCATATATGATTGACCTGAACCCGCGCCGTCAACGGATGGTCTGGCTGAATCAGCCAGCGAGCAAACGCCAGCCGACGGCCCGTTTGTTTCGCGCCGGGCCACGGAGGCGACGCAACAAACGGCGTACGTCCATCCGTCAGAACCGACGGAACACCGGGACCGACCAACCCACCGGGACTCAACGCATCACCACGACGATAAATGTAGGTTGGCGACGGATCACCTCGATCCCATAACGCTTGAACTCTCGGCTGCGATTGTCGTTGGGTCTCCAGTCCGCGGATGCGATCTTCGGGTTCTGACTTGGCTTTAGCAGCAGCGATATCTGCGTCGATCTTCGTTTCGTGGCGCTCCCACGCTTGTCGCTCAGGTGTGGTAACGAATGGAAGAAGTCGTCCACCAATCACATCCTGGCTGACCGGCCCGATGCCAGGATGTATATCGGGCTTGAGCCAAGCGTACTCGTCGTAAGCGCCCTTAAAGATATCTACCAGGCGGTAGTAGTCGCGATGCGGAATCGGATCGAATTTGTGTGTGTGACAACGCGCACACTTCAGAGTCAATCCCATGACGGCAGAACCCAGCACGTCGATCTCATCTGCCATAACATCAATGCGATCCGGAACATAGCCAGTGATGTTAGCCCAGGACCCATCGGGAGTCATGCGCAAGAAACCCGTCGCTACCAAGTTATCGTAGATCTCCGGGGTAATCTCGGGCGCGTTTTCGTAATCCGCCAGTTCGTCGCCAGCAATTTGTTCGAGCAAAAATCGATCAAAGGGTTTGTCTTCATTGAAGGATCGAATTACGTAGTCGCGGAATCTCCAGGCGTAAGGACGCGGCAGATCCTGTTCGCGCTTTCCTTCGGAGTCCGCGTAACCAGCCAAATCCAGCCAGTAACGTCCCCATCGCTCTCCGTAACGCGGCGAATCGAGCAGTCGGTCAATCAAAGATTCGTAAGCGCGCGGATCATTGTCAGCGAGAAACGCGGCCACCGCGGCAGGCTCAGGCGGCAATCCGGTAAGGTCAAATGTTGCGCGGCGAATCAATGTCAAGCGATCGGCCTCTGCGTTGAACACAAGTCCAGAGGCTTCGAGCTTCAGAAAGATGAAAGCGTCAATTTCGTTGCGAACACGCGGCTGGTTCTGAACCTCCGGTACTCTCACCGACTGCGGGGAACGAAACGCCCAAAAGTCGCGATCTTCATCGCTGACAAGTGCATCGCCCTGAGTCGTGGCCACGTCCGGTTCAACCTTCAATTCCGGTGCACCTGCCGCGATCCACTTCACGAGAGTTTCGACTTCTGCAGGTTCGATTGGCTTGACACTAACCTCGACAAGTCGTTCGAGGGGCGGCATTTCACCGGCATGCACTCTCTTTACGAGCAAGCTCTCCTCGGGTTTTCCAGGAACGATGGCCGGCCCTGATTTACCGCCCTTCAACATCCCCGCTTTGTTACGCAAATCCAGAGCCGCTAATTGTTGATGCCGTCCGTGACAGGCTGCGCAGCGTCGCAGCATAATCGGCACAACATCGTGCTGATTGGGAGTCGACGACTCATTTCCAATTTCTTGATCGTCGTCCATCACCGCGCCGCTTAGAATCCAGCGCTCGACAAGACTGACTTCGGCTTTACTTAGACGACCTTTATCATCCGGTGGCATTTCTCCATTTTGAATTTTCTCATAAAGAAGACTTTCATTGGGGGCTCCTGGAACAATGCCCGGGCCGCTTTCGCCACCTCGCGCCGTTGCGGCCGCAGTCGTCAGATTCAAATCGGCTTTGCGAGTTTTTTCCCCATGACAATTGCCGCATTTGGCCTGAAGCAGCGGCTGAATGTCAGCCTTATACGTTACCTCATGCACTGTGGTGCCTTGACGGGACGGCGCTTTGTCGTCCGCCAACAGCCTCTCCGTACTGACAGTCATGCAGTACCAGACTAGGCTGGCCAGAGAGATAGTAAGGGTGGTGATATTCATTTCTCGACGCCAGAACTTGCGTGATGTGTTAGATAGACATACTATCAGTCACCGATTCCACAATTGCAATCCGCATACCGTCTGCTTTTCGAATCATCCGGATTTAGCGAGCGTCCCCTACACGAATGTGTAATGTGCTACTGATTGAGGACCGTAGCGACGTCGGCGCTTTCATGCACTGACAGCGGTAATTTCGCCAGTACACGCGCGGCCCTAAGAGCTTCTTCTCTGTTGCCAAGCTTTGAGCCAAGATCCATTTTCCATAACTCACATTCTCGCAGAATCGCTTCATTGGGCGGCCCGATCTTGTTGAGCACATCGCGAGCCTCGTCGAGCCTTTGGTTAGCAACCAGCAACCAGACTTCAAACAAACTCACAATTTCAGTTGCGATAGATTGTTTTTTCGCATCCTTCAATACAGCTAACGCCCTGTCGGGATTGTTGAGAATCGAATGCGCGACGCTCGCAGCGAAACTTCTCACAATTTGTTCGGATGGAGTAAGCGAATCGTCCGATTTCAAGTTCACTACGAATCCGGTCAGCTCATTGGGCGCCGAATCGATCAAGGCGGCTCTCAAACTTGCGGATAGTAGCGATGACCGATCCGGGATCGCCGCTGGCGATTTGCGAAAGTTGCGATAGGCTCTTCTCGATTCATTCGATCGCGAATCGGTGAATAATTGTTCCGCCGAAAGTCCTTCAACGTGTTTAGACTGAAGCCGAATCATCTCGAACATCAAGTCCTGCGGCTGCGAGTCACCCGTAAGCTCAGCATTGCGAAACGAGGAGATTGCAAACGCCAAATCATTGCTCTCGTTGCCCGTCTCCAGCTCAATTGCATATGCTCGCAGCAATATTTGTGATGTTGCCAGCCGAGTCATGCGATCACTCGCAACGAACTGCCTAGCACAGGTAGCCAATTGAGAAATGTCTGTTACTGCTGCCAACGACTTTTCAAGCAGCTGTTGACCTTCGTGAACCCGTTGCAATCGCATCAACTCAACAGCCAATGTTACGTGTCCCGAAAGCGCCATCGCAGCATCGCGCTGGTCCACCTGCCGAATCAGCTTCTGTAGTCTCGACAGTGTTTGGGCATCCATTGCCGGTACTGCTTGCTTCATCCTATCTACCATTTGATGTTGCAGCTGTCGCCGCATCACGATGTCGTTGATCGCTAACTCAATTGCCGCTGACTCATCTAAGGCAACAAGCGCGTCCAGTACTTCAGCGTACCGATTGATTGCCGGCTCACTCACTTCATGATACTCGATGGCACCTGCGGCGGTGAACGAAACCGCCCGACAGCTCATGGGCTCCATCACGAGTACACAATCCCAGAGTTTTCCTACATTCTTCGAGGCGATCGCCTGCTCAACGTATTTTTCCCAATCGTTGGTAGCTCCTGAGTGTTGGAGATTCAGTCTCCCAAATTTCACTAATACCGCCAATGCGCGCGCTTCTGCAAAGCACTGAACATTAAATCTCGTTATGGGTGTAGAACGTATGCTGGCTCCTCGCTGAATTGCTAAGTGCCGAATCGCTGCGGCCTGCGAGGCTCGCGGGTTGCTTTGATTCGTGCGATAGCTGGCTCGAGTTAAATCCACAACATTCAGCATCGCTTGCCAAGCACCCGCATGCTCCAACCACACCAATCGGTCCCTGGCAGTGGCAGGTAAGTCCGAGTCGACGTCGCTCGTTTCGGTTTTCTTAAACATCGTTTCTGGCGGAAAATCCATTGCCAATAATTGCTCTGCGAACTCAGCAGCCTGGCTCAAATTCTTAGCCTGTACATTCGCGTAAATACCTACCGTCAAAAGCTCCCAAGAATTTACTTTCGATTCGACTCCCACCTGAACCAGATTCGCGGCCAAAGTCCAGTTCGCACCGTCGATCAATTCTTTCGCGTATTCTGCCGCTGGCAAATCATTGGCCCGATAGCGCATGACAGCCTTCCACGCAAGTGTGGCAGCTTGGGAATCAGCGGCTCGCCACAGCAGTTCCCCCAATTTCAATTGATTGGCGACGGTCGCTTGTTCGCGGCATAGTCGCTGCTGAATCATCACCGCTTGCGAGTATTTACGGTCTCGCACGGCCAATTCCATGGCTGCATGCAAATGCTCGGGCTGCGAATTACTTCCGTTGAGCAGATTGGCCCTCAACTCGCTGGGTGTCGGGTTGCCACCACTACCCAACCACACCCAAGCCGACCAGAGCGTGGCTTCGTTTTCCTGTTTATGTTCCAAGCCAAATTGCTTGAGTCCTGCGACCAGCTCCGCGCTACTCGGCTCGCCAGGATGTAGGGCCACCAACAAATCGATGGCTTCGCGCTGTTGTGAATGATCACGAGACAGTTCGAGAACTCGCCATGACGCATCGATCGCCGGCGGATTTCTGCGCAGCTTTGCCAACTGCCGCGCTAGGATTATCCACGCCGATCGGTCGTTTGGAAAAACCTGCGTTGCGCGGCGCATGATCTGAATCGCTTGATCTACTTTGTTAGCTTGCAAGCAAAACGAGGCCGCCACTTGAAAATGCTGCAAATTCGCGGTTGGTAAATCAAAAATTCGCTCAGCTGTAGCGAGCGCTTCGTCGAATTGGTTCAATTGAAAGTGGATCGTCGCCATTCGCTGCAAGTATTCCGGGGCTAGCTTGGCATCCAATTTGCCTAGTACACCCAGTGACTCAATCTCGCGAGTTCTCATGCCAGCGTCACGTTGTAACCGAGCCGCTAATAACCAAGCTCGTTTCGAATCAGGTTGCAGAACGGTTGCCTTGAGTGCGGTCGCAGTTGCCTCTGCTGGCTGATTGTTGGCTGCCTGCATCATCGCCAACCGCTGCAGCGAATCGACTAAATCTGTGGTGGGTTCCAATAGACTTTTCTCAAGCACAACTATCTGTTGCGGCAAACCGCCGATTCGCTTGTAAAGATTATCTTGCAGGTCCCATGCAGCCTCAAAATCCGTTGAGCTTTCCGCAGAATTCGCCGCGAATCTCAGTTTTTCGAGTGCCGTTTCGAAACGCTTGCTTTCAATCAGCAATTTCGCCAATTGAATCAGATCGCCGAACTCAGGGCGATGATCGCAGGCCGTTGCTAGAGCAGTTATCGCCTCGTCGATAAATCTGAATCGCGTGAGCACCTCGCTCAAGTGTATCAAGCTCGCTCGGTCATCCTGGGCAACGGTAATGGCGCTTGTGCATACTTTGCGAGCTTCTTCTCGTCGGTCGAGCTGCAACAGGTAATCGCCCAACAGCTCGCTGAATTCGATTTTTCCGCCGGATACTCGGACCGCTTGTTCATAAAGAAGCAGGGCCTCATCGGAAAGCGAAACACTGCGGAGCAGCTCGGCGACTTGGATTGCCTTGTTGGGATCGTTCTCATGTCCTATTAGAAGCCTTCGCCAAATGGCTGCTGCCTCTAATTGCTGCGCTGTAATCTCAGATTTGGGCCCCTCAGATTTAGGAGTAGTCTCAGTTTTGGGAGACTCCCCGTTGGGTTCCAGCGCCGCGAGGCGGCCCCAGCTGATGATGTAATCTGCATTGGCTGGATCGAGTTGCACAAGCTGCTGCATCCAATTCGACGCACTGGTAAACTGCTTGGAGTCTTCCATTAGTTTAGACATCGCCAACAGTGGTTCCGGTTGCGAGGGTGCTGATTCAATTGCCTTTGAAATCCAAACCTGTGCATCCTCGAATCGCGACCGATTGCGCAAAACCTCCGCCAACCGCAACATACCTGCCACATCATCGGGCTGCCTTTGCAGGGCTCGTTCGTAGTATTTGATGAGTCCGTCAGTTCCATGAAGTTCTTCGGTCAGTTGTTCGATCTGCTCTATCAGCGACGTGTATAACCAGCTTTGAGGTTTCACTTGCGCAACCAGTCCTTCAAGTTCGCTCAGCGATTGCTCAGGATCACCAAGTCGTTTCTTGAGTCGCGCCAGTTGCACACGCAATTCAATTCTGCGTAGCGGATCACGCGTCAATTCAATTAGTTTCTCGTAAACGGGCCGCGCCTCTTCAGGCTGGCCAAATTCGATAAGGCAGTCAGCCAGCTTTTCGATCACTTGTGGACTATTGGAAAACTGTTGCTCAAGATTCGCAAGCAATTCGACTGCAACTTGTCGATCAACCTCGCGATCCTTGAGCATTCTGAGCTCCTTGAGGATTTCTAGGGCCAGGGCTTGGCTGGGCTTGCGATCGACCGTAACCTTCAGTGCGTCGAGCGCTGGAACATATTGTCGCCTGAGCGCTAAGGCTCGAGATCGATAAAGGCTTACTAATGGTTCTTTGGGTAATAGGTTCTCGGCACGCGTCAGGCTACCAATCGCGTCATCGTGCAATCCTTGTCGTAGCTGGAAAAGGCCGAGCAATTGAAAGAGGTTGCCATCTCCTTGGCTTTCAGCCGTCAATTCCAATCGCTTGCACAGTTCCGCGATGGTTCCCTGCCGCGAATGGAACTCATAGAGTTTGTCGAAGGGCGCACCCATCTGCGGACGGCGGCGCAGTATCTCTTCATAGCGTTCAGCCGCAACACGCGCGGCAACCTGATCCGTGCGAACATCGTTTGATTGAAGGGTTTGAGCACGGATACAGCGAGATGTTAGAAGTGGTAATACGGCGATCGCAGTCATCGTCCATGCGAACCTTCTTAACAAGCGAAACATTACGCTTTTTACCCCTTCAAGTAATCAATCGCAAAGCCTGTTCAATGATTCTATTGATGAACATAACCCGTCACAGGAAGCTGCCGAATGCGGGAACCTTCCAAGGCCCACAACCCAGTGCGGCTGGTAAATTTGCCGACCTTGTGACATTGTGATTGACCTACTAGTTCGGTCAACACCTGTAAATCGGTCTCGTCCACTGCCAACAACAACTCAAAATCCTCGCCGTCGCCGAGCGCGTGCTCAACCGGAGTTTTTCCACTGGCTGTCGAGAGTTGTATGGCTTGCTCGGTGACGGGAATCTTCGACAAATCGAGTACGGCACCACAATGCGATGCGTCGCACATACGCAGCAAATCGGTACTCAAACCATCACTGATATCCATCGCAGCATGCACATTGATTCGATCGCGAATCAACCGCGCGAGCTCAATCCGGGGCTCAAAATCGAGGTGTTTTCCCAGGATACTTCCGCCCAACGGTCCGGTGACTACGATTGCATCGCCGGGCAGCGCACCGCTTCTAACCCAGGCCAAACCGCCGACCGTTGTGCCCATTGCCGTCAAACTCACAACGAGTGGTCCATCCCAACAATTCGTATCGCCGCCAGCCAGGGCGATTTTATACCGCTCTGCAACTTGACATACGCCTTCATATATGTCGGCGGCCAATTGTTGCGATGCGCTGCGAGGCAAACACAGACTAAGGAATACCGCCACTGGTTCAGCAGCCATGGCAGCCAAGTCGCTCAAGTTCACACTGATTAGTTTGCGACCAATTCGTTCGCCTGATACTTCCGTAGATTTGAAGTGAACACCGTCCATTAAGGTATCGGTAGTAACAACCCAATCTTCGTTTGAGCTGGCGAGAATTGCCGCGTCGTCACCAATCCCCAGCTTTACTTGGGGTAAGCGGCGGGCGCGCATCTTGGCCCAGGCAACAAAAGACTGCTCCATCAACAGAATTCCAACTTATGAGTGGATTGGCATTTGGCTCGCGGTTCACCAGTGGTCGACCTTTCAACCATTTTAAAGATCATAGCCGTTAAGTCGCAAGTCGCCTACGCATCCACTCCTCTGACCGGTCACTTCGTGTGCAGAAACGAAAAAAGTCGAGCCATGGGCAGTCGGCTCGACCCTCTATGTTTGAAACGTATTATGCGAATACAACTAATGACTTGCCTAAACGGCACTCATCAGCGACTCGAGCGCGTTCAGCGCGCTGCGTGCTTCTGTTATTCCGCCCATGTCGTTGACCAATTGCTTGGCTTTCAGCAGGTTTTGGAAAAACGCATCTTGGTTGCCGTTGAATGCCACAGCCTTCGAAGCGGCAGGTGCTTTGGCAGCAGCGTTCTTGGAACCCTTGGGACGTCCTGGACGACCAACCTTGCCATTGCGTTTCTTGTCGGTAGAAAGAACCGTGCTCACGGTTGCTGGTGTCACTTCAACACCGAATTGAGTCTTTACCATGGCTGCAATTTCGGTTGGACCGGCTTCTGGATTCGCGCCTTTGATTTCGCGGATCGCATTCGACTTGTTGACCTTGCTCTTTGTTTTACGTGCCATTCATTCGCTCGCTATATCGGGACCTTAATTTGCTGCCCAGTGCTACACGACCCCAGTGCAACATGAGTTGACGACTTCCGGTCGCAGCGCGTCAGTCTCAATTTAAACACGCTTCCAAGCGAACATC
>JAYVHC010000279.1:0-6889 GCA_043771575.1 Planctomycetia bacterium | reverse complement strand
TTTTTTACCCACCCGATTGCCGACGTTTTAGTTCATTGGCAGAGATCACATCAGGGCCTTTACCAGCTCGTTTTTCGTACATGCCGTCACCGGCTTTGACGTATTTGGTAAAACCCTTGTCGCTCAAGTTCTTATTGCTCAGTCTGGACTTGCTTTTTGCGTCAGACCATGTGCCCGTGATCGATGGAACCGACAAGCAGCGACGCACAGGCAGTCCGGACTCGGGATGCTGAGTCAGCGGCGGATCGTTGAGCCCTTGCAGAATTTCAAAGGTCTCACCGTCTTGGTTGTCGTCACGAATGACTTCATAAACATAGATTGGCATGAGTGATTCTGGAAAGAATGGCCTGTCAGGTCGCTAGTTGCACCAAGGAATGAATGCACCACCGCTTTCTATCGTTCACCAAACAGCTGCCGAATGCAAGACTAATTCAATCTTAGAGTGCGATTGCAAACGCGTAAAATTCGCTTTGTCGATCGGCCTCGAAGTCATTATCGACGCAGACAATCAATAGGCGGCGGCCGTCCGGTAATTCAGGTCCCCAGCAGATTTCCTCTGGCTTTTCGGCAGTCGCGTCTCCGCCCAGCCCAAATTTCTCGTCTCGCAAACCGATTAGTAATCGCCAGGGATGTCGCCGCGGTCGCGAGTTAGCAAAGCCACAAACGTCGCACCGTTGATCGATTGAGACAAAAACTGAACCGAACCATCGCCAAACAAAAATTGGCCTCCCCCGCTGTGAAACGCGTAGAGTTCTGAATCGTTGGTGCAGTTCATGAAGCACGTACCACCGGCGGCAAGTGAGGTGTTGCCGCTGCTGCTGGTATCATTCTGTACGCCAAGTGCATTTGCACCATCAATGCTGAAGCCGCCGTTAATGTCTGCCCATCCCCAACCGTCTGCGGTATAAGGTGTACCGAAGGCGATATTACCTGTTCGTGGATTCATCACTTTCTTGCCGGAAATGTAAATACCTGGGCGACCGGCTCCTTCGGCGACAACGATGGTATTCGAGAGTCCATCGGTGATGGCGGCAAACTTAACGCCAGCCGGACCGCGAGCCATTGCACCAAAGACTTCTCTTGTGCCAAGACTGGGTAAGCCAGAAACAATAAACGCCGCATTTCGAACTGCGTTGATCGAACCGTAATCGGAGTAACCCCAAATAGGTCGTTCTGACGTGCGAGAGTTGTTCGTTACGGCTGAGTAAAGGTTTTGAGTTGGATATTCGCGATCCGACGGAGCCGATGGACAGGTCATCGTGGGTAACTTTACGGTAGTCAATGCATCGTTTGCCGCTGCGTACCACGGTAGCCCATGCTTGTAAGCCGAGTAGACGTTGTTCTGCTCGACGTAAGGCAAGATCATCGATACCCACGACTGTTGAAAAATGGCAGGTGTCGTTAGGCTGATACGGCTCGGGGGAATGACTTTGTGAGCGCTCTCGTAGTTGTGCAGTGCGAGGCCAAGTTGGCGAATATTGTTACTGCAAGACATACGTCGCGCCGCTTCACGCGCCGCTTGGACGGCAGGCAACAACAAGCCCACCAAGATGCCGATGATGGCGATTACAACCAGAAGTTCCACCAGTGTAAATGCAAATCGAGCGCGTTTTGAAGCTGCCATACGAGTCTTCATGATTCTTTACCCTTTTTAACGAAACCATTGTGCCGGTGACCGGACTTCCACGCCGCGTCAAAGATATATCGCAACGGTTAAGGTTTTGTTAAGAAAGCGTGAATTGGGTATTAAGATAGCAAAACAGCCATGCGTGCGGATCGCAATTTCGAGCGCCGGCTTTTGCCGTAAATTCGCGACGAACTTTAATTTTGTCAGCCACGTGTCAGGGGTTATCATGTTTCATCAAACCAAAAGCGTCTTCAATATGATTTTCTATCGATGTTTTGTACTGATTTTGGTCTTCCTTAGTTCTACGCTGAGTGTCGCGCAGGCGCGCCATTTTAAGGTTGGATTTGCAAAGCGTGACATCACTCCGGAGCGTCCAACACCGATGTGGGGTTATGGCGAGCGACATGCTGCGCTGTCAACTGGCGTTCATGATCCGCTGTTTGCGAAAGCGATTGTCATTGATACAGGTACTGAAAAGCTGGCGATCGTTGGGCTTGATCTTGGCCGCGCGCCGACCGATGACATGATGCGGCGAATTCGGGAAGCGATCAAAGCCGAATCAGGGGTCGGAATGGTCATGATCTCCGGCTCGCATACGCATCACGGTCCCGTAATCGAATTGCTTGACCAGCCCGGTAAAGGTCAAGGAAGCTTTGACGCTGCCGTGACTTATACGCGCGAATTGGAAGCGAATCTCATTGCAGTGATCGATGCCGCGGCCGCCGATGCGCGCGACGCAAAAATGGGTTGGAGCGCCAAGCCGGTGGCCATGAATCGCAATCGACATTCGAAGCTCGAACCGAAGCCAGTCGACAGCGAATTGGGGTTGATTCGATTTGACGATCTGGCTGGTCAGCCCATCGCGTTGGTCGTCAATTATGCGGCGCATGCAACCATGCAGCCCGCCAACGACCTACGCTTTTCGGCCGACTGGCCCGGTCAAATGATGATGGCCGTGGAAGAGCAATTGAAAACTAACTGCGTCTTCATGCAAGGTGCCGCCGGCGATATGTCCCCCATGCCACCCGCTGGTACCCGTGGCATCGAAGCGTTTGGAAAAGCGATGTCCGAGCATGTTTCCGCGCTGTTCGCAACAACTGAGACCACCGTACCTGAACGGCCACGACTGGAACACAAAGAAGAGATCCTGGAGTTCAAGACGCGAATGCCAATGGGCAATCCGCTTACAACGCTCCTGTTCAGTAATGCCTTCTTCCCCGAACTGGCATCTGCGTCCATGACCGAAGATCTCATGCACGACCTGATCCATCCCCGTCTGACCACGATACTCATCAACCGTGAGTTGGCACTTGTGGGCGGGTCTGGCGAATTCTTTTGTCAACAGGCGGTGCGGTTAAAGGAGCGTTCGCGGGCCGCCGAGACGTTCTTTTTCGGATATTGCAACGGCCACCACATGTACTTTCCTACCATCGAAGCAGCCGCCGAGGGAGGTTACGGAGCCGACCCAGCAGTCAGTTGGGTTGAACTGGGTGCTGGGGAACAAATGATGGACCATGCCCTGATTCATATCTACAGCATGCTTGGCAAGTTTAATTTGAAACTGCCGTTCTAGTGATCTAAAACCGATTTACTGAGCCACAAACTCATAATCGGGTCGCACGCCCAGATACCAAGCCTTCCAGTATTTGAAAGCCGACAACTTCTGTTCTTGCTTTGGGTTTTGTTTCAGCGTCCCAGCATTCAGTTTGCGGCTCAACAAGCGCAAGCTCTCCTCGGCAATCATCGGCACATTGCCATTGGAGTCGAGTAGCGCATAAATCAGCTCGGGAGCTTGGTCAAAATCTTCACTGCGTCCTAAAAGCTTTGCCGCCAATTGCCGGGACTTAGGATCATTACTGATCAGCAACCGCGACAGCCGCGCCACTTGATCTTTGCGCACACCGGCATCCTTGCTCAGCTTTAAATTCTCGGGCAGCAAACCGATTTCGACGTTGCCGGTATTATCGCTTTCCATCAGTTCCAATAGATTTTCTACCGACGTTTCGGCATCGTTGACGATGCGATCACCTACCCGACGAACTGACGACACGTCATCTGGCAGGCCGTATCCACCTGCCAACAAACCTTCGTTGATCTTGCCAATGGCTTTTTGTGTACTGCGAACAAGAAATAGCATTGCGAAACAGGTGCAAATGTCGTCAGGCGTGTAGTCGCTTTTCTTGGCCTGCAGAAAAGCACCATTGGGTTCCTGCAATCCTGCGAGTTCTGTCACACCTCGGTTATACCAGCCCGGGTTCTTGGGTTGCTTGGCCTCTCGGACTTCCAGGAAGCTCTCGTAGCGTTCTTGAGAATAGCGCCAGTAATAATAGAAATTGCCACCCGTAAAGTCGTTCGCGTTTTGATACTTCACCGCGGCATCAATAGTCGGATCGAGATCATCGCGTTTCAGTGTCAATTCGCGACGCTCGGCTCGGTTCTTCTTGATCAAATCGGTGCGTACGAAGGCGTCTGGAATACCGTCTTCCTCAGCATTGCCACGCTTCATTTGGCGATAAAAACCAAGAATGTCACCTGCAATCAGAATCGAACAGGCGCCAGCTGTTGAAAGCGATTTGGTGACTTGAGTTTGCGGGATCAAGCCCGTGACGCCGGTTGGAATGTTCCCTTGGTAACCCCAACCACCCGAGGGGTCGCGAGTCACAATGAGATAGCGGATGGCACCCTCGATCGTTTGTGAAGGTACATCCAAGCCGGCCTTGTGCATCGTCCACAGTGCCAGCATAGCGTACTGGACTTGCGAAGTATCGCCAGTCGGTTTTTCCAAGTAGCCGAAACCGCCATGTTGTTTTTGGTTCGCTACAAACCATGCCAGAACCGTTTCCAGCTCACTGCGGTAGGCAACCGGATCCGCTTCAGCCAGCAAGACTGCCGCAACGCTAATTCCATAAACGATCGACTCGTGCCGGCCTGAACGCAGGCTGCGAGCCATCTGCTGCGCGATCGCAATACCCGCTTTGACCTTAGGCAAGTCAGGATTGCCAGTAACTTTTAGCAACGTGTAGGCGATGAGCGCCTGTGTCCCGCCTTCATAGGTATTCGATTGACTGGAAGACTTGTTGAGATAGTCCACTCCCAAATCCAACATCGCCTGCACCTTGGGGTGCTCCGGCGAGTAATTTTGGGCACTAGCGCAATTTGTCGATCCAGCCAAGCAACTGCAGCTCGCCAACATCCAGACCCAAATGCGATTATTCATAGTCGAATCAACCTTTATGCGTTCTCCAACCCAATTTTGTCTGAGTGTGCTGCATCGCTCCACCCCTACAACCTTCCAGGTACCAACGCCCCCGCAAGGCTGCACCCGGCAGGTGCGGCCCACCGTGGGTCACTCTTGCCGAGAGTGACCTTACCTTTGTCAATGCAAACTGCATCTAACCCCGCAAGGCACTGATGTTATCCTACATCATCCGCCTCTAACTTGCCAAACCCATTGCAGTTCTTAGAAGGCCCTTTATTGCAGGCACTCCGGCGTTTCAACCAGCACACTAGCCAAACGCAGACAAAAGCGGAGACTAGTTGACACATTTGACCGGCACTCATAGCATTTCACCTAGTTGAAAGTGCCGCGGAGCAATCGGCGTCCATTTTCACGGCCAGGTAGCTCAGTTGGTAGAGCAACGGATTGAAAATCCGTGTGTCGCCGGATCATTCCCGGCCCTGGCCACTCCCTACACAGTAAGGACTTAAGTGCATTTTCAACCCTGCTAGTTCTAGCAGGGGGTTACACCCCGGATTACACCTTCCGGAAAGTGACCTATACTTGAACATGCACAAACCACATCGAAAACCGTCGCCCGACTTCCCGCTAACTGCCCATCCGCAAGGGTACTTCTCAAAGCGAATTCAAGGCAAGACACACTACTTCGGCGAGCGATGGGGTGACCCCTACGAAGCCTTGAAGGATTACGAGTTCAAGCGCCCGTATCTTGAAGCCGGTGAGGAGCCACCACGTCTAGGCACTGGCATAACACTTGAGGAAGCCCTGGACAGGTTTCTCGATGAAAAGGAACGCAGCGTTAGTTCCGGTGGATTGGGGCAGCGTTCATGGGACGACTATAAGGCGCAGTGCAAAGCCATCCTAGTTGTGATAAGCCGCCACCGACCAATTACCAGTTTGCTCGCTAGCGACTTTGCAAGGCTACGCGAAAGCTTCCGAGGTAAGCCGACAACCGTTAGTAATCAAGTTGTTCGCTCGCGGGTTGCATTTCATTGGATTGAACGAACGCAGAACATGAAGTTCAACTTCGGTGAAGGGTTTAAGAAGCCCTCAACCAAGGTGATGCGACAACATCGAAACAGCCAACCCAAAAAACTCTTCACGCCAAGCGAGTTGAATAGCTTAATCGAAGCAGCATCACCACAAGTTAAGGCAATGATTCTGCTAGGGGTAAACTGCGGGTTCGGCAACACCGACTGCGGAACGTTAACTATCGATCGTATTGAAAATGGCTGGCATAATCACCCCCGACCGAAAACGGGTGTTGAGCGTAGAGCGCGCCTTTGGCCCGAAACAGAGGCAGCGTTGCTGGCGGTCATTGGCGACAGAGAGACCGGTTGCGTGTTCATCACTCGATATGGTAAGCCTTGGATCACACGTTCAAGTGGTTCGCCAATCTCCGCCGAGTTCCGGAAGCTTGCCGACAAGTTAAACTGCAAACGCACCTTCTATGATCTTCGCAGAACGTTCCAGACGATTGGCGACAACTCCAAAGACCCTGTGGCGGTCAAGGCAATCATGGGCCACGTGGACCCGTCGATGACGGTGTTTACCGCCAACTCGTGCCAGACGATCGATTAGAGGCCGTGGCAAGCGTTGTACACCAGTGGCTTAAAGGTACTTAGGCTTGTACTTTCGCTCCGGTGCAAGATTGCGTAAAGCGTCCTTCGGTATCCTGTACTGAGGCCGCGTTCCAGGGTTCGCAACGTTGACCGCTTCCAAGCGTTTGGCGTTGATCCATTCCGAGACCTTTTCTTGACTGACTGACAAAATCTTCGCAGCGTCTTTAACGAGTAGATAACGCTCTGGCTCCATGGCAGCGAGGAACCGGTTAACAGCAGCTATGGCCTTGGCCGGTGTGATGTACTGGCCTACGGGCTCGATATCGAGACCATGATAGAGTGCGATATCGTTGGCCTCTTGCATTAGCCCGGATTATTCATACTGAACGATTTTCGGATTCTGAACTTGGCTTCGAGCATTTGGAGAACCGATTAGGCAGCGGGTTGGGTATTTTCGCCTGT
>JAYVHC010000278.1:0-2452 GCA_043771575.1 Planctomycetia bacterium | reverse complement strand
TGTTCGCGCGACACGCATATTCGAATTCAGATTCAGAAGGCAGGCGATAGCCATGTCGGTCCATGAAGTTCGCTGGCACGACCATTTTCGAATGGATTTGATCAATCGGCGGATAACACATTTCAGATTCAGCCAGGCCCTCAAGTTCACTTAACAATCGACAGTACTTTGCGGCGTCATAGTAGTTGATGTTAATGGCTGGACAGTCGTCCGATGCGGCATAGTCATTAACCTTACTGAAGTCGGGCAAGAGTTGCCGTACTTGTTCGATCGTAATCTCTCGATCCGAGAGAGCGAACGGATGCTGGAGTTGCACTCGATGCAGCGTTTCTTTCTTTCGATCCCGTCCCCGCTCGTTTGAAAATGAGCCACGCAGAAAAGGCTGACTTGGTCGCAGCGCAATCATACGCTGGCCACCGCGAGTGCGCAGTTCGTCCTTCGAGTCTTGCCAATGCGGTACCGGCAGGTGCCAACGCGAACAAACTGTCTCGATTGCCGATCGCAGACCCGGATCGTCGATAGTCTGTGACGCCTGTGCGACCAAAGTACGAAACCGTTGGGATTCCAGCGACGTCAAGGTATTTTCAGCGTAGAGCGCCAGCGCACACGCGGTCGCTCGACGCAATTGAAGCGAATTTGCCGGATTATCGAGCTGTTCAAGCAGCCAATTTTGGGGCAAATTATGGCGACTGAATGTGTCTATCAGGTTGGCCCGCAATTCTGGTTCGCCTGAATGAGAAAGTGCATCCCTCAGTTTCGTAACGTCGCCGAGCATGAACAGCGCCGTCAATCGACGGGAATGTTGCAAACAAAGCTTGGACTCGGTCAGCGGATCCGCCAGTGGAATCCACCAGACAGAACTGTAAAGCGGCGTTGATTCTTCGCCCACCTGCGATGCATCAATGCTCACCGGGCGATAGCCAGCCTCAAACAATCGCTTGGACTCGCGGCGATGGTCCTCGTAAGAAAGGTAGTCAACCCAATGCGAGAAGAACGGCGCGCCGTTCCACCAGGTCACCTCAAATCCTCGATCCGCTGACGCAGGTGGTCGATTATCCAGTTTTGCATGACATATGGGAACGTATTCATTAAGCTCAAACGCGGACTCGAGAGCAGACTTTGGAATTTCCCATTTGTCATAAGTAGTAATTGGCTCTCGCAACTTCCAGCGGATCGATGTGTGGCTTGCTTCGCCATAGGTCGAGTTTAAAACCCTGCGTCCACAGGTCTTTGGGCGGTGTCTGGGCAAAGGCTGCGTCAATACGTTTCCTGAGCATTGCCACACCCTGAGGTGCCTCGCGAAGTGCTGCGACAATAACCGGCAATTGATCGGGCTGTGCGTCTTCCACCAACATTGCCAAAATTTCTGCTCGATTACTTGCAAACTTTGCCAACATATTGGCAACATTGACGGCGGCGCTACCGCGTTCGGCGTCGACGGTGAATTTACTAATTAACAGGGGAATAAGGGACTCGCTACAACTTGAAAATCCACGTACCCAATCGCCAAGTAACAGCGAGTTCTCGTCACAAAGCAAGACAACCAGTTTTTCAAGTTGCTGTTCGAAATCCGCAGGCAAGGGTGTTTGCTGTGCCAAAGCACACGCCGCGCGAAGTCGAATCGCTGGAGTGGATGCTTCATCGGTCCAGGCCTGCATCAGTTGAATTTCTTCAAGCCACCGTTGGTCAGCTTGCGATTTACAAACAAGCACCACATCCTTCGGGGCAGTTTCCTCGCTGAGTACAAAATCAGTTATTAACTTTCGACAGGCTTGGTCGTCGGGCGCTAGTACAATCGATGCCCGCAGCCGTTTTGCGAAATCGGTCGATTCATCGGCGACATACTTGCGCAATAGCTTTCTGGCAATGTCGCGAGACGGCAGTCGGTAGTTCTCCGCTTGAGGAATTGCCGCGGCGAGCTCCGTGGTGAGGAATTGCTCAACTTCGCTCTCGGCAAGCAGGCTGTTGCGTTGGTTACGTACGGTTCGCCAGCCCGCATAACTAAGCAACAACAGTAGGGTAGCGGCTAGTGCGGCAATTCCCACGTGCCAAGTGTGCAAGCGATGTGCGGCATTCATCATTCGCTTTTGAGGTTCGGTCCAAACACTCGGCTTGGTGCGACGGCGAAGTGTAATGTACTCCGTCAGAGTCGGCAATGATTGTGGTTTGGCTCGTGCATGATAGAGCTCGGCGAACTCTTCCAATCTGGCTTGAGCCTGACCCGAGCGCGTACCCAAGCCGCGCAGCTCAAGCCACTGATGTATGGGAGTGATGAGAAAATCATGTGTCAGTTGGTAACCAGTTTCTGATATTGCTGAATGCGCACTATCCGAACTAAAGCTATCGCCCGACGATCGATCGGTGGGTGTGATCAAGTGCAGTTCGTTGTCGAGAATGCGAATCAATTCTCGAAACGCACTTTTATCGCCATAACCACAAGCCTCCATAAGCT
>JAYVHC010000277.1:0-11374 GCA_043771575.1 Planctomycetia bacterium | reverse complement strand
TTGCCGTCTTCCATTTCTTCGCGCAATTTCTTGGCGATTTCATCGACACCATGGCCAGCCGTTATGGCGAACGCGCCCAGGTAGTCGGGTTTGCCGGTTGGGTCGATATAGTCAGCCAAGCTGCGGAATGACTTTTGATCGACACGTTCCCATTGTTGACGCAACATCTCAAACCGCATCAACTCTTCGGTGCGCGATTCATCTTTATAGAGCAGGATCGAATCGCCTAAGCTCTTGGCGGGGAAGAAGCCGTACACGCCCTTTAGAATGATGTTGGGGTCATTTTCGAATTGATCCAGTACAGCTTGTGCGTCTTCGAACAGCTCTGTAGCAATCTCGCCGACAACTGGGTCTTTGAAAATCTTTGGGTACTTGCCTTTCAATTCCCAAGTCATAAAGAACGGCGACCAGTCGATATAGGGTCGCAATTCAGCCACGGTTGCACTGATATCGCGTACGCCTGTGAAAGCGGGTTTCGGAGCCGTATAGTTCGCCCAGTCAATTGCTAACTTACGTTTCTGAGCCTCGGAGAAATCGACCAGCTTACGTTCGCGACGAACCGCAAAGCTGGCGCGCTCTTCATCTTGTTTTGTTTTGATTTCAGCCGCGAAAGCCTCTCGCGAGTTTGGGTTCACCAGTTTCTCAACGACAGGCACACTGCGGGAAGCGTCGAGCACATGGACCACTTCGTGATGGTAATGCTGAGCGATCTTCACGGCGGTGTGTTTCGCGCTCGTCGTTGCGCCACCGATCAGCAGCGGCACTGTAAAACCCTCACGCTGCATTTCTTTGGCGACGTGAACCATTTCGTCGAGCGAAGGCGTGATCAAGCCGGAAAGCCCGATAACTTGCGCCCCGTGCTTCTTGGCTTCGGCCAAGATTTTCTCGCAAGGGACAAGCACTCCCAGGTCAACGACTTCGAAGTCATTGCACTGCAGCACCGTACCGACAATGTTCTTGCCGATGTCGTGGACGTCCCCCTTCACGGTCGCCAGCAACACTTTGCCGCGACTGGTATGTCCGCCGGTGTTACCAGTTGCCGCTTTTTCAGCTTCCATATACGGAGTCAGATAGGCGACGCTCTTCTTCATCACCGCCGCCGATTTGACCACTTGCGGTAAGAACATCTTACCTTGGCCGAACAGATCGCCAATCAAGTTCATCGCGTCCATCAATGGACCTTCGATGACTTTTAAGGGTCGACCGAACTTCACGCGAGCTTCTTCGGTGTCGGCGTCGATGTGATCCGAGATGCCTTTGAGCAACGCGTGCCGCAGTCGCTCTTCAACCGTCCCTTCGCGCCAGGCGTCGACTTTAATCGGGCCTTTGTCTTTGGCCTTTACCGTCTCAGAATACTCGATCAATCGCTCGGTGGCATCGGGACGACGATTCAACAAAACGTCTTCCACTCGGTCGCGGAGTTCAGGTTCGATCTCGTCATAAACTTCGAGCATCTCGGGATTGACGATCCCCATATCCAGGCCAGCTTTGATGGCGTGGTAAAGGAACACTGCGTTCATGGATTCGCGAACCGTATCGTTGCCGCGGAAGGAGAAGGACACGTTGCTCACGCCGCCGCTGGTCCTCGCACCTGGACATACTTGCTTGATCGTGCGGACTGCTTCGATGTAATCGACCGCGTAGTTCGCGTGCTCTGGCAGACCGGTACCGACCGTCAATATGTTCGGATCGAAAATGATATCTTCCGCCGGGAAGCCGTTTTCAGTCAGCAGTTTGTAAGCCCGTTTGCAGATGCGAACTTTGTTCTCGTAGTCCGCTGCTTGACCTTGTTCGTCGAAGGCCATCACGACCGCTGCGGCACCGTGTTGATGGATGAATTTTGCTTTCCGCAGGAACTCTTCTTCGCCTTCTTTCAGGCTGATTGAATTAACAATCGGTTTGCCGGGAGAGTGACGCAGACCGACTTCGAGAATCTCCCACTTGGAGCTATCGATCATCAGTGGAACACGTGCGATCTCGGTTTCGTGCGCCACAAGGTTCAAGAAAGTGCTCATCGCGGCCGCTCCGTCGAGCATCCCTTCGTCCATATTAACATCGATGACGTTCGCACCATTTTCAACTTGCGTTCGCGCTACTCGGATGGCGTCCTCGAATTTGCCTTCCTTGATCAGTCTAGCGAATTTGCGCGAGCCGGTGACGTTGGTACGTTCCCCTACCATTACAAAAGGATTGTCTTGGCGGAATACCAGCGGCTCGTTACCGGCGTACTGTGACATGCGATGGCGTTCGACCGGCTTTCGCGGCGGGACGCCCCGGACCGCTTCGCCAATTGCCTTGATGTGCGCCGGAGTGCTGCCACAGCAACCGCCCACAATGTTGACCCAACCTTGATCTGCGAAATCGCGGACGAACGCCGCCATCCGCGCAGGGGTCTCATCAAATTCGCCTAGGGCATTCGGCAAGCCAGCGTTCGGATAGCAACTGACATGCGCATCGGCCACCGTTGCAAGCCGCTCGAGGTAGGGACGCATCTTGTCGCCACCCAATCCACAATTCAAACCCACGCTTAGCATTGGGAAATGCGAGACGGCGACCCAAAACGCCTCCAACTGTTGGCCGGTGAGAGTTACTCCACCCTCAAATACCGTCGCCGACAACATCACGGGCCAGCGTTGGCCGCGACGCGCGAAAACATTCTCAATCGCTAACAAACAAGCCTTAAAGTTTAATGTATCGAAAGAAGTTTCGGGCAGCAGCAAGTCAACTCCGCCATCCAACAGGCCGTCGATGTTCACTTCGTAACTGGCCACCATCTGCTCAAAGCTGAACGGGCGCGTGGCCGGATCCCCCTTGGCGTTCATCGACAGCTGCACCGCAGTTGGGCCCATACTGCCAGCCACAAAGCGTGGTTTGGACTGGTCGCGTTTCACACAAGCCTCAACGGCCGATCGCGCCACCTCGGCACCGGCTTTCGAGATCTCGTAAGCGATGTCCGAGAGTTTCGATTCCGCCAATCCGATAAGGCTGGCGTTGAACGTATTAGTCTCGATAATGTCAGAACCAGCAGCCAAGTATTCAGCATGAATGCTGCGAATTACGTCCGGCTGCGTCAATACAAGGAGGTCGGTCGCTTTCGACAAGTCGGCAGGATGGTTTTTGAAACGTTCGCCGCGGATGGCTTCCTCGGGGAGTTTCTTGTCGAAGATCAGCGCCCCCATGGACCCATCCAACAACAGAATTCGCTGTTCCATCAGCTCGCGTAAAAGCCCTTCAGTATCCGATTGTGCCCGCGTCAACATGCGATTTCCCGTATTTCTAGCCATGACTTCAGTGAGCTTTCAGTTTAATCGCAACCCGCGATTTCTCGTACCCGACAAGACACATCCAATGGAAAAATGTTCATTTGCGAGGCCTATGGCGGTTGTAAGGCGCCTTCGCTTGTGGCAGTGTCGCTCCGCGACACTGCCTCGCCGAGTCGCCGAGCGACGTCGGCTACATGTTTTGATTGCTCAGCAGAAGTTCAAGGCCGGGGGTGGGAGTGTTGGCTTCGGCTAGGTCGTGGCTTTCAAGGGAGGCCATGGGGTACGAGCAATAGTCGGCGGCAAAGAAGCCGCTCGGGTTGTGATTACCGCTTTGACCAATGCCGCCGAACGGTAGCTTGCCGCTGGCGCCGGTGGTTTGACGATTCCAATTGACGATGCCGGCACGGATGTGATGCAGGAAGTAGTGGAAGTCGTCGACGTGATCACCAAGGAATCCAGCCGACAAACCAAACTGACTTGCGTTAGCAAGTTTGATCGCTTCATCGAGATCGCTTGCGACATGTGCAGTCAGCAGCGGACCAAAATGTTCGCAATCGTCGAGCAATCCGGCGTCGGCGCGCAACAAACCTGGAGTGAGCATGGAGGGGTTATCGTCGACAATGCGCATTGATACGACGGCTTCAGCGCCAGCAGAGACCAGCTTTGATTGCACGCCGAGCATAGTTTGCGCAGCAGTCGCATGAATGAGCGAGCCCATAAACGGTTGCGGTTCTGATAGTGGATCAGCGACTCGCACCAGCGGTAGCAGTTTTTTAAGCTTGTCCAGCAGTTGGTCGCACGCGAGTTGGCCCACAACAATCAAGCGACGGGCGCACGTACAGCGTTGCCCCGAAGTGATGAACGCAGAGTGGATGATGGTAATGGCGGCTCGATGTACGTCGGCACAGCGATAAACGACGAGTGGATTGTTGCCGCCAAGTTCCAATGCAAGTACTTTCTGCGGTTGCCCAGCGAGTGCGCGATGCAAGCTCACACCGGCTCGCTGGCTGCCTGTGAATAATACGCCGGCAACGGCGGTATTCTGCGCGGCGTGAATTGCGTTGGCCGCAGCTCCGTGTACTAAACTCAAGACACCTGCCGGCAAACCCGCTTCTCGCCAGGCCGTGGCCAACCACTGACCGACTGCCGGCGCGAGCTCACTTGGCTTGAAAACGATCGTGTTGCCAGCCAGCAATGCCGGAACGATGTGAGCACCGGGCAGGTGCGCGGGCAAGTTGAAAGGGCCAAGGACAAGCATCACGCCGTGCGGCCGAAATCGAGTAACGGCCACGTAAGCACCGATCTGTTCTGTGGTCGTCCAGCGGCGCTTGAGAATCGCATCGATCGAGTTCGTGACTTTGCCGACAACGGCGGCGACTTCGGTTCGAGCTTCCCAAAGCGGCTTGCCCACCTCCATAGAAATCAACCGCGCCAATTCCTCCCTTTTCTGGTTCACTAAATCCGCGAAACGTCGCGCGATAGCAAACCGATCGTCCAGCGCCAATTCGCTCCACGATCCGAACGCAAGACTGGCTGCATCGATAGCCTCATCGACTTGCTCAAGGCTTGCCATCTGCCCCGCACAAACTACTCGGTCACCGGCAGGCGTGCAGCGCTGGAAGGCTTCGCCATCTCCGGAAATCCACTGATCGCCGATTAGGTTCTTCGCTTCAATGATCGAGTCGGTCATCTATTGCTTCCATTGCAGAACGAATGAACGTGAAACCCAAGGTCGCGCGACTTCAATTCTAGGCGCTGTCTGAAAAGGGGGCTGGCCCTCTCGAAGCGGCCAATTTACCAATCATACAGCCGGAACTGGATGCTTGGAAATACGAAATTAGTTGTGCGTCACAGCGATTTGGCCACGAGTGCTCCAAATGGATGTGGGGTATAGAAAGCCCGGCAGGAGCGAGCCTCCAACTCAAAGCCAGTCTCGAGTGCGCACGCTATTCCCGGATGAACTGAATTTTTCTTAGGAAATAATTGGTTTTAAAGGGTTTCCTAAAATACAATAATTATTGCGATTTGAAGATTGCCCCCAAAACCTCGCTGGCTACGTCAACCCAACTCTTTGCTCACGGACTAGGATTCTATCGTCCGCAGTCGGAGCTCGGACATGTGCTGACTCGCCACACTGCTGAAGCCTTGCACAATGACGAATGATCTCCGTCCGAACCAAAATCAGTGGGTGATTGCCACGCTCGTACTGGGCATGCTGGGGCTCGCCACTTCAAATTTCTTGCCAGAGCTTTCTACCCAATCGCCGCAGTCGAACGAGAGATCAGTCGCTACAGCTGACCAATCGGACCTGTTGTATCCTTCAACCTCAGATACAATCAGCAGGTCGCTTGGCGTATGGTCCGACCCGTTTGAGAAGATTACAAAAAAGCTCGAATTCGAGAAAGATCCTCAACCTCCCACCATTATCGACATTATCAAGAACCTAATTGGCAAGGATGGAAAACTGCTGGTGGTCGCGAAAGTTGTTAGTGGTTCGGATTCAGCCGACGGAGTGGAGTCTCGCCGACGACATCGACATGCGGTCGAACTGGCCTTGGCGGCCAGTGGGTTTTCGATGAGTTTCCCAGATCGCATGACCTACTTTCAAGCGACTTACGAGTACTTTCATACGGCTTCAACACACACGAAGTTAACGATTGATTTGCCTCTCAAACTCTACACCAAGCCGGGCGGCGACTCGGTTTTAGTAGCCTGGATTCGAGACGAACATCTTGGACATTTTCCAATGCACAGCGTCGCTCAGCTCACCAGCAGCTTTTTGAAACCGCTGGATCCTATTATCTGCCGAGCAGGGTTTGTGCTCTGTGGCCCCAGTTCTTCCAACACGCTGAGCCGGATTGTCGACGAGGCCGGGGAAGCGCGAAGTTCAGTGCCCGACCCGGCTCATCGCACAACGCTTGAGTTTGTTAAGCAGTGGAGATACGGTGCCGCGATATTCAACAGCGTGTGTACGGCCACGAAAACGAGCCTCAAACCCAATCAGTTGTTCATCGAGTTTGGCGACAATGAAAAAATTCGCCTGGTTCACACCATCGGCACCGATTCCCAGCTGACTCGTTTACTTCATCGCGAGCTTGCATTGCGCGGGCGAGGTCTCGAAAACTCAAATTCGCGAACTGTATTGTTTGTTGAAGCCAGCTCTCAAAAATACATTGAAGGACTGAAAGCGGAATTCACATCCGATGGTAGCAACTTGGTGGTGATTCCGTATCTGCGCGGCGTATCCGACCTTACCGCAGCCGATAATCAAATCACGGACTACTTGGACCGAACGCTGGCTAATCTTCGCAATACATCCGCGGAATCGGTTTCTGCGGTGGGAGTATTTGGAACACAAGATAACGACAAGTTGCGGATCTTTCAGGCAGCGCGGAGCATTTTTCCTACTGCGGCGTTTTTCACAACCGAGCTGGAGGCTCGCTATGCGCAGCCTCAGAACCTGCGATCGTGTCGAAACCTGTTGGTGGCCAGCCATTTCGGCTTGCATTGCCACAGCAAATGGGTTTCGGAAGACATGCCTAGCTTTCGCGACGGGTACCAAACCTCGACATTTCTAGCCACCTTGATTGCCACGCGATGCTTCGCAGATCCTAACCAGTCCTTTGCGGATACAAACTTCTTTGTCGAGGAAGGAGATCGAGTAAAACAGGATCTTTTCGACATTTGTGGTCGCTCAAACACTTCCTCCGACTCAAATTCGATTAGGCCACTGCTGTTCGAGATAGGCAATTCGGGTCCCATTCAGTTATCCAATGATCGGTTGCCCGATACCTTTAGCATCCGACAGCCCAATGTCCGACCATCGGTCTCCGGAAATTTTGCATTTCTGTTGCGAATAGTCTTGTTCGCCACAATTTTGTTGGGAATCACTTTTGTGGTACGAGCGTTTTCAAGCGGCCTATCGAATGCGCTTCGAGAGGCGTTTGATACGCTGGTGGCAGTAAGGAAATTCTTCGGTGTGCAATTTAGCACCATGCATCGCAAGTGGGGCCGCTTGACGGAACCCGCGAGGGCAAGCGAAACCGATCAAAGACCGGTAATCATCAAGGAGCGACATCCCAAAGACTCGCAAACCATTTGGTTTGTATTCATCGCGACGCTGACTCTTGTTGGTTTCTTCATCGCGTGGGCCAGTGATATTTCTGACGACGGTGAGAAGATCACCTTGCTCGAATCCACTAGCATCTGGCCTTCGGTTGCGATGTTTCATCTAGTGACGATATTGAGCAGTGCTATGGTGATGCGACTTTGGCGAGACCTCGATAGGAAATTGTTTTCCAAAGGCGCATTGTTAGCAGGTTTATTGTTTTTGGCAATTTTCGCGGCACTTGGATTCACTTGGGTAGACGAACCGCCTGCGCGTGGATTCATAACACGTTTATCCGCAGCGTTTTCGCTTTGGATCGCCGCAATTTCACTTTTTCTACTCGCTTCGATGTCAGCGGTAAGCATCCTGAAGGCCCGCAAAGAGATTGCCGAGGAAGCAAAGAGACTGCGCGATTCGGACGAAAAAAACCATGGACCAGACGTGGTTCCACGAGTTCAAAAACTGCTACAAGACTCTGCATTTTATCGCCTGCGACTCTTCGACGCGATGCAAGAAGGCGAACGTTCAAGCTACACGCTCATGGCACCCGCAGCGCTTTCTATACTGTTGGCCGTTGCTAGATTGCCGTTGCTCGATTCGTGGGGAATTCCGCGCGTTTGGTATGCTGCGCTGATGACTCCGATGCTCATGTCCATTCTTGCCGCCATCGTGATGCGATGGGAAGCGAGACGCCTGCGCTACGATGTCACCGGCCTAATCGAGAGGCAACAAAGTGATTTGCTTGGCAATTGCCAAACTTTGGACCCAGCCTCCCGAGAGAGTTTCAATGATTGCATGCAGAAAGTAAATCAGCAACTCGGACTCATCAATCGACTGGACAAAGGACCATTTGCATCCGTCTACAGCGATCCAATTCTAGGTAGTGTACTCTTGATTATCACCGCCGGCCTAACCGGTCCCATGCGTGATGTGAGCACTTGGATAATGAACGCTTTCGCTGGCGTTTTCATTTAGTCGGCCAGTAGGCACTGCCAGATACCGCAATAAAATTACCTGCGAAACCAGATCCGCTCGCTCCCACGCGGAATTGCCAGCAAAGGATTCCAGCAATCCAGGTGTCGTAAGCGTTAAAGTCGCTGAAATCGATAAAGTCCATTTGGACGGCTTCAGTTTGCGGAGTTCCAGCGTCGATAGCAAGACGGATGGATACTCTTTCCGCCATGGAGGCCCCGCGTGGCCATGATTCTAGTTTATCGATTGCTGTCAATTCGCCAGTTAATTCTTGCGACCATAGCTACTATCTGCATGTTCGCAAGTTGCGGTTTTGCGCAGGACAAGAAAACTCCAACGGGGCTGAACAATGATCGCAGTGCATCCGATCGCAAAGCCATTGACCGTCTCGCTACTACACAGCTTACCAGTACAGTAGCCGCTACTGAAGGTAGTTCCAGTTCTCTTGAAATCCGCATAGAGCCGTTGGAGCAACATCGCTCGCCGCCGGTTGTGACCGCCATGTGTGCTTCCTATGATGGAAAATACCTCGCGATTGCAGGTGATGATCATGTCATTCGTTTGTTCGACGTCGCCTTACAAAAAACCGTGCATGAATTGTCGAGTCATACCGACTGGATTCAGTCACTCGCCTTCTCGGCGGACTCGCAGTTGCTTTACTCTGGTGGCAACGATGGACGTGTGATTCGTTGGGAGCTCCGACAAAGCCTTGCGCCGACAGATATGGTGAGACTACCCTTCGCTGTGCGATCGCTCAGTCTCGCCTCAGAACGACAACTACTTGCGATCGGTGGCTTTTCGGACGACGTCAAAATATGGGATCTTGCCAGCAATCAATGGAAACGTGAGTTCAAATGCGAATGCGCCGATCAACGCTGCGTTCGATTTAGTCCGAGTGGTGACAAATTGCTGTGCGGCGGTCGGGACGGCGGAATTCGCGTGTGGGATGTCGATACAGGCGAACTGATTGTCGACAGACACTTACACAAATCACGAATCTTTACCGCTGCGTTTTCCGGTAGTGGCGACACGATCACCAGTGCAGGCGAGGACCGGCATTTGGTTCGTTTCGATTTGAAGTCAAACGCAGTAATTATGGATCGCGAGTTGGCGACTACAAAATTAATGTCAATGTGCTTAATCAATGATCAATTGGTCGCAGTCGCCGGCTCGGATAATTCGATTCGTTTGTACGACATGGTTGTCGATGATGTTATTGCAAAGTTGAACGGCCATTTTGGAACGGTAGCGATCATGTGCCCCTGTGGAGAATTGCTGGCCAGCGGTTCGTTCGATACATCGGTACGGATTTGGGATCTAAAAGCAGAAGTTGAGCAACAACCCCAGCAGTCGATGCCGGTTGGACTTGCTCCGCTTGATGTGGACGCGAAGATGCGGATTAGGTAGGCATTTGAACGGGACGCCGGCAAGTACCGCCTTGAAAATGACACGGAGGTGTCTGTTGTTTCTAAATAGCAAAGTTCGTCAATGGACTCGTTGGTTCAACTCGGCTCAGCCTACGACTGCCTGTCTCCCTACGAGTGTTCTGACGGCGCCGGCGAGCGCCCGTCGAGCCCCTGCGCGGATGCACGGCCTGGAGTCGATGGAAAAACGCTGCTTGATGGCGGCTGATCCAATTTGGGTTGGCGGCGTATACATCGAAAGCGACGTCGGTAGCGACCTTCACGGCGATACTTTCCACATTTCGTTTAAGGGTGGGGCGCCCGGTACCCAACTGACACGTTTGACAATCAACACTGATTTAAACACTCCGGGTTTTGGGCTCGGCGATTTGTTTTTTGATACTGCCGACACGGGATATGGCGCCGACCATTCGATTGCCTTTCAAGTGGAAGAGCTAAAGTCTGCCAATACTAACGCTTCGGTGAAGGCCACTGTGCAAGACGGTGGTACCCTGCTCGTGCTTGATTTCACCAACTTCGTGGCAGGAGATACCTTGATCTTCTCGATCGATGTTGACGAAGTGCAGTCGTTTGATCCCAACGAAAAAGATCTAGCGGTACTCAATTCAAATTTCGACCCGATTACCTCGGGTGTCGAGTTTCAACATTCGCTCTTCAAGGCGGAGTTCACGGCCGCGCATTACGAGAACGTTGCTGGACAAGACCAATACCTCAACGTTTACGACGCGAAATTCTCTCCGGGCGGCTTGTCATTGCCTGCTGACAATGCGGACGGAAAACGCGATCGCTCGGCGGGTGCGATCCTCAAGTTGCAACAAGTGCCGAAGCCCGTCTCGCTGGCTGGAATCGTCTTCGAAGACGACAACCAAGACTTGATGATTCAATCGAATGAAACGCGATTGGCTAATGTGCGACTCGAGTTGTTCCGGCTCGAGAGTGGCAACTACGTTTCCACTGGACACTCAACCACCACCGACGCACAAGGCAATTACAAATTCGGACTTGAATTGGCGTTGCCACCCGGTATCTATCAAGTCCGCGAAACACAACCAGCGGGCTACTTCAGTGTGGGTTCTAAACCCGGCATGCTTAACGGCGCAGGAATCGTAGGTCAAACGGTCAGCGGCAATTTGGATTGGTTGACTGAAATCACCCTACCGCTAGGCGATCAACACGCAACGGAGTTAAATTTCGGCGAAATACGTCCATCATCAATCGGTGGCACAGTCTGCGTTTCAGAAGGTGGTTTTTCATGTTTTGATGCGAGCGCGGCCAAGCGACCGCTGGCCGGTGTGACGGTGCAACTGCGCGATGGGAATGGTCAATTAGTTGCGACACAAGTTTCCGCCAACGATGGCAGCTACAAATTCACCGACCTCCGGCCTGGTACTTACTCGATCGTCGAGTTCACGCCGACAGGATTGCTAGAGGGTGTGGCTCAAGTCGGTTCGATCAGTGGTCAGATTGCGAACCCGAACGAGATTAAGCAGATTGTTCTAAACGGTGGGGTTACGGCGACAGGATACGACTTCTGCGAACTTGTGCCGAGCGAACTGAGTGGTCATACGTACTTCGATCAAAACAACAACGGGCGACGCGATAACGGC
>JAYVHC010000276.1:0-10080 GCA_043771575.1 Planctomycetia bacterium | reverse complement strand
CGCACATCGCCGCTGAAAGTTACATCAAGGACGCTTTCTAGATCGTCGGCAACGACTTCAATCACACGCCATCGGTTAACTAAGGCTGCCCGCGCATTCAACCAATCACGGCGGTTGGCACGCGCAACTTCGAGCGCTTCACGAGGCTCCAAGTCGACTTCGGGTAGCAAGGCGGATTCAGTACGTGCGCGGGCTTGGACGAGTTGCAAGGCGAGAATATCTTCGCCAATGGATGCAACTAAGTCTTGCGTCCCAATAACCGCTTTCTCGCTGAGCATAATGAAGCGATTCTCGTCCGACTGCTCCTCTACGATGGCTTTCGCGACCGCAACGATTTCGCCATCCATTTTTTCCGTGCGCTGAATGTACTCTTGGAATTTTTTTTCCAGTCGTTCTAACTCGGTCGTCAGTATCTGCGGCAAGTTTTCAAGTCCGCGGCTATCCAGCACGCGCGCATCAAAGTCCTTTAAAGGGAGAATGCTGCACACCATGTCGCGCTCGGTTTCGACGATTCTCGCCAAACGAGTCATTTGACGTTGCCGAGTCGGAATGGCTTGCTTCAGTCGCTCGATGTCAGTCCGCACCACATCCATGTCTTGCCCGAGGACCTGCTTTTCAATGGCCGTAAGTGGCTGGATTGTGGTCCGCAGTTCGCCAATCTGAGCTTGTAAAGCCTGGCTGTTTTCGATCGCGCGAAATTGATTCTGGGTTGCTGGATCGCGTTCAACGGTGCTAAGTTCTAAGATACGGGTATTGGTGTTACCAAAGTCAACGCGGACGGAATTCAGATCGTCACGTCGGGTGCGAAGTTCTTGCGAAATAAGATTGAACTGCTCGAGCAAAGGATCTCGAATTTCCACACACAGGTACGAGGGCAATCCCATAAGTCGCTTGAACGTGTCCAACTGAGTTTCATAGGTTACGTTGGCAGCTAGCAAATTGGTTTGTATGGAAAACAATGCCTGCTGTTGCTGAGCAACTTGAAGCTGTTGAGTTGGAATGACAGTTTGCGTTTCTGGGATCTTGAGGAGTTGCTCACGATAATTGTCTTCCAATCGCATGAGATTATCCTGCTGACGCAAGATATTTTCACGCGTGTTGATAATCGTCAATTGTTGTTGCAGCAATCCAAAGTATCCTCCGGCACCCGGTGTTCCGGTGTCAGTGAACCCCTGTCCGCCGGCGCCGCCACCCACTGTGCCAGCACCGGATGCCAATCCCGTGAGGCCTTGGATATCCGATATACCAAATTGTCCGCCCTGCCGACTCGGGCCCTGAATAGCCTGACGTCCAGTAACGACCTGTAGGTAAAATCCTCGGCGGTACCGTTCAAAGGTCCTTATGTTGGACAACAACACACGTTCAGCCAGTGTGAGTCGTTCGAGCACTACATCTCTGCCACCTTGACGCAGTAAGGGCTGCAGCAAGGTAAAATCCACAAGCGTATTGGCACCATAATCATTGGCACCGGAAATTTGCCAGGTAAATGAGTTCGCAAAACCCACCAGCAAATCGGTTCCACTGGCAAATTTCTTGCGCATGGTAAAGGTACGACCCGTCAGATCACTGCCTGTGCCAGTGGCAAATTGCGAAGTGCTTTCTCCACCAGGCCGACCACGACTGCGACCGTCCGCGGTGTACCGGCCACGCCAACTGCCAAAGAACTGCGAATCGAATAAAAAGCGTTCGCTGCTCACGTCGAGTGCGGACAAATACAAGGTTTCTTGTGCCTGTTGATAGGCGGCCGAATGCAACAGCGCCTGACGTACCGCGTCATTTACGTCTAACACCAAGACGCCGCGTTCGTCGAGCGGTAGATAGGACCACCACTGTGGATTCTCGGCCGTGTTGGTGCGTCCATTGGCTTCCCACAACGGGTAACCCTTCTTGCGATCGACCATACGCATGTAACTGTTCGAAACCGGATCGTCGTCCGGCATCGGCGGTCGGTCCGGGTTGAACGGGTCAAACATACGGCTTGTGGGGTCGATTTCGATGCGGTACGGCGCGGTTTTTTCGCCGCTATCCGCGATCTTCTCGTCGATGAGGTAGTAAGCCTCTTGGTTTGTTTTGTAGCGATATTTGGCGCGCGTACAAGCACTACCTCCCAAGACTGAACAGCCCAACATGGACCAAACTAAGGTTTGCCGAAGTGTGCGTTTCAAGCTGGCACGCAACGTCTTAGATGTGGAGCTTCGGATGTGTGGACTTCGCATTGGAATGTTCCTAAGGGGTCGGCCGGCTCCGCCTTTTCCCAGACTATGCGGCACAATGAACACAAGCGGCGCATTTGGAGAGGTAATGCTTTGTTCGGAAGATGCGGCTTATGCACTTCACGTTGCTTATCCGAATCGTGCCATTTGCCCTATTTATCCTGAATTGCCTATGTTTTCCATTTAATCCTTGGGTTCCGCCTAACCCTAATATGAGGGCAAAGACCCTCCTTCGGGAGGGTTTGTCGGCGAAGTCGCTCAAAACCTGCGGAAACGTTTCATTTTTGCTTCGCTGTTAAGTAAGATGAAGGTTCGTTTGATTGGGCAAGATGTTGGTGATTAAGAGGACAGCGATTGCCCAACCGCTACAACTTCTCTGAAACCCCTTGTTCTGGGACAAAAATTCGCCATGACTCTGGGTGGGATTGTCATCTTATTATTGTTGGTCGTTTCGCTGATCATTTTCATTTATTTGATTGTGATTTCAGCTCGCGGCTGGGGTGTGCTTCATACGGTAATGCTCTGCTTTCTGTTTATAGAATGCTGGGTGTTCATGGTCTTTACGGCCGGCGTGCTGCACCGACGTGTGGGTTGGCTCGAACAGGCCTCCAAACTGGAAACAAAAACCGTCAAGGCTGAAGCTGATACCGAGCGTTTGATATGGGGTGGAGAAAATATTGCTCCCGACGAACCAGATTCCGTCGTGCTTGCTCGGGGCGAGCTGCGTCGCTTGACGGCTGACCGCGGCCGAGTTTGGCGCCGGCTCGAATTGGTATCCTCTGACGCAGGTGCATACAAACTTGAGATGAAGAGTGCAGCGCTCGCGCAAGATCTAGCGGCGGATCCAGCCGCTCCTGCAGCTGCGGCAGCGCCTACTGATGCAGCGCTTAGTTTGCCGGCGAATTTGGTCGTCCATTGTTTTGCGGAAGAAACCAACGAGCAGAATCAGGCGTTGCCAAATTACTACTTGGGGGAATTCAAAGTAACTACTAGTCAAGCAGGTCAAGTGACTTTGAGTCCCACCTTGCCGCTCGAACCCGCTCAAATCGAAATGATCAAAAGTGGCGGAGCGACAACTTGGGCCTTATATGAACTTCTGCCGCTCGATAGCCATACTGCCTTTGCGGCTCCAGGGTCGAAACCCGGTACTGACGAAGAAGCGATTTATGGACGTATGGACAAAGAGGCTCTTACCACTCTACTTCAACGGATTCCGGACGGTCGACGGGATGTCGTGTTGGAGGACTATTTGAGAGACGGAAGTAAAGCCAAGCCCGACGGTTCCGATCCGATTGCAAGTCGTTGGGTGGATGTCAAGCTACTGAAAGATTACAGCATTGATGTTGATGGCGTCGATGCGATCGCAACGGAATTAGGGTTCTTTGATTCCCAGGGCCGCAGTGTGGATTCGCGTCTCAAGCGAAAAGAAGAAGGAGATCTCAAGCTGACAGCTGAAATCAATAAGCGGATTTTGCTGAAGAGCGAAGCAGCCGACAAATTGATTGCCAGCGGAATTGCACAGTTAAAATTTCCATACTTCGTGCGACCGCTCATCGATTATCAAGAGGCTTTCAATAGCAGTTATGTGCGGCGGCACGAAGTGAATGAACGCATTGCGCTTTATCAACGTGAAGCTGCGGAGTTGACTAAGGCCAATTCGGCTGGACAAGAAATGATCAGTTTCCGCCAAATCGAGAACCAGCAACTGACTTCGGACTTAGGGAACTTCACCAAGGAAGTTGTCGTGCTCAAGAAAGAAGTAGTACTGGTTGAAGAGGAACTGGCTGCGCGGAAAGCAAAGATCGCCGAGATGTATCGCCAGATTCAAGCTCGAGCCGGCAGTTAATAGAGTCTTCGTTTAACCGCCTGGACAACGTCCCGCGTGCTTCGACCTTCGATACGCTATCGCGGCCCGTTGGGCACGCGGTTAAACAACTCAATCTCAGCCAGCTACCGTCCCGAATGGCTCTCTTGGACGCGCTCCGCTGCTAGTCGCGGTCGCGCGATGCATTGGCCTCAATCGAACACGCCGTGTAGGAAAAAGTTATTGGTTTGCATGTCGCGGTAGATCCACCACCACGCGCCGTGTTCTGTTTCGACGCGAAAGTAATCGCGTCGTACGCTGGGCCCGCGCCACCAGCCACTTTCGAGTCGCTCGGGCCCCCAGTATTGAACGACGGTGTGTGGTTGTTGATGCACTTTGAACTGAGCCGGCAGGCCCTCAGGCGCCAGCGCGATGACTTCGATCGCCTGGGGCGGTGAAAGCAAACGCGTGGGGCGACGCATGGGGTCGTCAACTGTCGGTTCGGCTCGATGACGCGCCAGTCGGCTGCTGATTTTCTTTACGGTAGCTTGCTCGGATCCGTCGGGTCGGCGACCGGTCATCGGTTGCAGCGAGCAGGCATTCTCAGGTTGCGGTTCACGTTCGATACGCGCTCGCAACACTTGCCTACGTCCCAGTCGGTTGCTCAGGTTGTCGACCAATCGCGCGAGCTGATGACGGTTCTCAATCGCATCGCCAGCGAACAGATCGGTTTGGTGCCACACCAGCGGCGCGGTAAGTGTGGCTTGAATCGATAGCCGCCACAGCGCTGCGGATGCGTGTGAACCAAGCTGCTGCTCCAGTTGCCCTACTAGCAACGTTTGCAAATGTTCGGCGTCCGCAGTGGGTCGAAACAAACTAAGCTGCATGATCAGCGGAGGCGATTCAACTTGATCCAGTCGGCAGACAATTCGCATCGCTCCTTCGCCACCGGCGGCCAGCCGGCGGGCCAGAGCGTTGCAGAGTCGCCGAACCAACTCCGCGATGGTCGCACGATGCTCCGTTGGATATTCCAATGTATGTTCCAGCTGCCATTCGGGTAACGTATGCAGGGCTATCAACGGCTCGGGTTTATTCCCAAGTGATTGATCCCAGCGATCAAGCAGCGCTTGTCCCAGTCGCGTAGCCATTCCGGCACGTGGCAATTGCTCCAATTGGCCGATGAAGTGAATGCCTAGTCGGTGCAGTGTTTGCACCGTGTCCGGCGTTAGTCGCAGCGCTGCAATGGGTAGGTGCGCGAGCATGGCCGCGTTTTTTCCATGGGCCGCGATCATGAATTGCGATTCAAGTGTGGGAGGCGTTGGCGGGTTTTCGTTGAGTGGGTTGGCGGGTAATTGAGCAGCGTTGTGCGGTAGCATTGCGTTGGGGCGTTTTCGATTGCCGTAATTGGCGATGGCCCAGGCGGCACCTAAGCTACTGGCGATGGCCATGCATCCGAAATAGCGTTGATCGAACAGCCATTTACTTACTAGGCTGAGCAATTGCTCTTCACCGCCAAAGTGGCTCGCTAGGCCAGTAACGTCGAGCAGAATGCATTCCGGTAGTAGCAAATTGCGTCCAGCCCATGGCTTTTTATCGAGTTGCTCGAGTCCCACGATGGGGCTAAATTGTTGAGCCAGTTCGGAGAGGTGGCAGAGTTGATCTAGGTCCGCGTTCGGATCGTGTGTGCGGATTTCGAGTGGCGCGAGCGCGGACGCTTCCGAGAGCGACATGTGAGCGCGAACACCAGCGGCTCGTGCGGCCAAGTTTGCGGCGACGACGACTAAGCCGCGACGCGAATCACGGGTTTGTAGGACGAGCGGTCGCTCAGCTAGCGGCGGCTCGGCGGCTTGGACTCGTTGCACTGGCCAATTGGGAAGCCAGATGCAGAGCACCCGTTGGTACATGACGTTCGACCTCTTGAAGCGTACCATCCCTGGCGCTGACTCGCAGTCGCACCGTTGCCCCCGCTGTACCACCTCGCACGCGTACCAACTGGACTTGCAAGCGACGGTCTTCGGCGGGGAAAGGAGCAGTGTGTGCGTTGGCAGCGGACGCCCCGGGGCGAGGGCTGATATTCTGTGTGGGCTCGGCGTCTTGCGATGGCAGCCCGCGAACCACCCATTGAACATCCGCCCAACTCGGGGCACGCCGCGCAGAAGCCGGTCGCAGTAGCAGAGCCAATCCACCACCCTGTTCAGCAGCCAGTTGCATGCGCCGTGCGGCGCGATCGTCGATGCGCTGGACGTCAGCCACCACCGCAGCCACAGCTGGTGTACGCAGCGATTGATCCACAGCCCACAGCGCATCGACATCCGATTGCGGACGCACTAAGACCATTTTTTCGAGATCAATTCCCCAGCTCGCCAGCGCCGGTGGATAGATGTTGTGTTGTGTATCGATGATGACCACGAAACCGTTGGTCGATCGCATTGCGGTAGCGGCGGCCGTGAAGGCAAGTGTACTCGCGCCGCAACCCGGCATCGCGCGCAGGTATTCAATCACTGAGCCAGGCACGTAACCGCCGTCCGGCAAGCAATGGTCAAGCGCCGCGCAGCCGCAACTGATCGTCTGTTTGTTGGTCGCTTGCCGCCCAGCGGTCTCGAGACTACGAACCTCGCTCGACAATCGCTGCATTAAGCTCGCACTGTCCGCCGCCGGGACCGCTTTAAGCGGGCTCGTTAAACTTTGCCGCGAACGCGACTGCAACCGAGCGGCTACGCGCGCAGGCAAGCTCGACGGCAAACCGACTCGAGTATTTTCGCTTTGATTTGAGGGCTGAGATGCAGTGGGCATGATGGTGGTGTTGTGACCATTCGTGAAACGAGGCAGTTACAATTCTACCTGCCGCAATGCTAGCAAAACAGCGGGCGACTCAAACCCCGTTGTCTCACTCTTCACAGACACCTTCGGTCATTTGCGCCAAAAGAAAATCGCGTTTTTCAGCAGAGGCTTGGAAAACCGCAAGCCCCGAGTCACAATCGTGCAACCAAAATCGACTGGACCCCACCACGTGGTGGCCACTGCCAACGCCCTTCCAAAAATCCAGAGACAAAACATGCCAAAAAAGCGGGCTACACCGCAGCCATCGAAACACACTACCAGTCCCCCATCGGATCGCTACTGGTTAGTAAAAAGCGAACCGGATGTTTTTAGTATCGATGATCTGGCAAAAGCCAAGAATCAAACCACACACTGGGATGGCGTTCGCAATTATCAAGCTCGCAACACACTGCGCGACTCCATGAAGCTCGGTGACCGCGTGCTCTTCTATCACAGCAACGCGACACCACCAGCCATTATGGGCATCGCACGCATTGTGAAAGAGGCTTACCCCGATCACACTGCATTTGACCCCAAGGACGAACACTACGATCCCAAGTCCAAGAAAGACAATCCGACTTGGTACATGGTGGATATTCAGTTCGAGCTAAAATTTTCACATCCGCTAACTCTACCGATGCTGAAAGCGGAGCAAAGTTTAACTGGCATGGAACTCGTCCGCCGCGGCTCACGGCTCAGCGTGCAACCGGTGCGCGCGGATGAGTTTGAGATCGTATTGCAGCTTACTGCATCACTCAGCCAAATGAAAAAATAAGAAAACACCAACCAAGGAGTGGCTGATCGAACCGCAGATCACGCAGAATAACGCAGATAATTAGCTGGATTATCTATCTGCGCCCATCTGTGCAATCTGCGGTTAACGAATGCCAGGGGTTCTGACCCCAACACCGAGCAACAGGTTAGCCCACAGTGCTTGGTCAGCAGTTTGAATCGTCAGCACGTGATCATCGGAAGCGACAGCTGCGTAGAAATCCCACTTCATGATCGGTACGAGTTGTCGCGTTGAACCGGCTTCTGTGAGGATTTTCCGAAACTCGGCCCACACCGGCGGGTCTTCTTTTTGTGCGTATTCGTCCGAGGGATCGATGCCCATCGTATTGAAATAATCGATCGGCAAAACTTCAATCAGCGCGCGAAGAACTTGCGCGACGGTCGGTATTCCAGGACTCAGCTGCAAACACACCAGCTCCGCTTTAGGACCGATTTTCGAAGACGCTGGATAATTGCCATCGGCGATGAGAATCTTAGCGTGATGACCTGCCCGGGCACAAATACGCAGAATATCCGGATGTAGCAAGGCAGTTCGAAGCATGGTTCGACCTTTTAAGGATCAATGGAAGAATGAGCGGTGCATGAAGCGACGCATTTTAATGGACGCTGGCAATTCAACGCAATCGCCGTTGAGTGTCTTGTCAATTAATGCCACACTGTTCGTTGTGCCTTAAATCATCGCGCGTGTTAGGTTCGCTGGGGAAGCAAATGGTCGCCGTTGTTACGTTGATTGTGATTGCCATGGTCTCGCTGCTGGCTGTCCGCGCAGGCTCGACGGCGCTCATGATGACAGGTTTGAGTTGGGATGCGGCTAGTTTTCAAAGCTACTCGGCTTTTTTTGGAGTTGGCTTTACGACGAGCGAGGCGGAAATGGTCGTCAACCACCCCGTCCGCCGCCGCATTATTCGCGACTTGATACTCGCCGGCAACGTCGGAGTAACTTCCTCTTTGGCGACTCTGGTGGCCACCTTAGTTCAGAACTCAAGCGGTGTGCGACCGCTCTTGATTGTCTCCGGTCTGGTTGTTGGCTTGGGCCTACTGCTGTATTTGACGCGCGTGAGTTGGGTTCAGCGTGCAATCGACAAGGCAATTCAGCGTACCTTGGAGAAATATGGTTTGGTGCGGGTGATGGACTACGAACTGCTCTTGAGGATCCAACATGGTTTCGTTGTTTCAGAGGTCGAAATCGTCGCCAATACCCCAATTGTGAATCAGTCATTAAGACAATCGCGTCCGTGGGACCACGGAGTGGTGATACTAGCAGTAAAGACCGATGGCAAAGCCAATGCGGGATTGCCAAATGCGAAAACCGTTTTGCGAGAAGGTGATGTCGTCACCGTCTATGGCGAAGAACATCACATCAAGCGATTGTTTGAAACACCCACGGCAGAATGTGTCGGCCTGTAACTTACGCCGGTTCGACCGCTTGCTGACCAGAATGATACGTGGCGTAAACATAAATGGGTATCTGCAGATCACCAAGGCTCTGCTCGATCAAGGGCCTTACATCCCCCCACGCAAGATCGCCTACGCCGGTCGCTAGGGCTGGTAGGGCTAGACTGATAATACTCTCTTTCTCTAATTCATGACGCAATCGGCGCAAACAATGATTTACGTTGGCGACTGTCGCCCGCCCCGGACGCGTACCATGTCCATGATCCCCTTCCTGTGTCATCAAGTTGAAGATGCGAGCTCCACCAACACCGCCCCATGTCCATATTTCACCCGGCTTAGGATGCGACTGGTGGGCGTAGTGGCGAAAGTCCTTCGCCATCGCTGGCCATTTCTCTCGCAAGGCAAGAGCTAATCCCGAATCAAAGTGATCGTTAGGAGCAACCCCATGTGCAATGGCTTGTGCTTGCGTCAATAAAATGTCGCCAGAAACTTCGTGAATCATTCAACCGCCCAGTCGTAATTGTGGATTCTGTGGTGAAACGAACTTCCCTCCTTGAGATCAGTTCTTTCACCCATGCTAAGACCATGCCATGTCGCAGCATATGTGCAAATAATCTAAATCGCTCAGTTTTCGCAGTACATCTTGCATCAGAAGGGGTTCCAACGGCCACGTTGCGTGCTCTGAGGCACACATGTGTGCCACCGGACCCCACGGCTGTACTAGGTGGTGGAAATGGCACTCACTTTTGGATACGTAGGTCCGAGTTGTGCGTCACAGCGATTGGGCAGCGAGTGATGTAAGAGGCTTTCGTTTTAGTGAGCCGTCGGCGTTAGCGCGGGTTTCGGAGCAGCCGACGCAACCTACTCGGTGATTGTCAAACGCCAAACGATTCGCGGTCAGCGAACAAGCATTGGACGAACCAAAAACAGCCAACGAAACACAACTTCGAGACCCGTGGCTAGTGCCAGCGGCTCACAACGCCCGTGGCCACGACGCAACAAGGTGGATTGGTGGATGAGCAGCAATCGGTGGGCTTGAGCCTGGAACGCGTCAGC
>JAYVHC010000275.1:0-2194 GCA_043771575.1 Planctomycetia bacterium | reverse complement strand
TGGGTCTCGTATCTCGACCCACCCTACAAAACTACTACAAAAGTCGTTGCCGGCCGCGAGTCCGGATGCTGAAGACAATTGCCAGCCAACTAGTTACAATGCGGGGCTTTCCGTTAACTGACACCACCCATTTTTTGACAACTTTGCAAAGAATTCGTAGAGAAAATTCATGGCACAGCAAGCTCTGAAGCAAGATCCGTTCGCCGTACGAGACACTTTCCAAGGCCCTCAAGGCCCGATCGGTTTCTATAGTCTTCAAAAGCTCGAGGCGGCTGGCATCGGTAAGATCTCGCGACTGCCGTTTTCCATTCGGATTCTGCTCGAAGCTGTTCTGCGAAACTGCGATGGCTATGTCGTTAGCGAACAGGATGTACACAATCTCGCGAACTGGAATGCAGCCAAACCCGCCGAAGTTGAGATACCATTCATGCCCGCGCGTGTCGTCCTGCAAGACTTCACGGGTGTGCCTTGCGTCGTCGACCTTGCCGCAATGCGCGACGGCATGAAGTCGCTCGGCGGTGACCCCAAGAAGATCAATCCGCTGATTCCCGTCGATCTGGTTATCGACCACTCGGTCCAAGTAGACAACTTCGGTACGCTCGATTCACTCACCAAGAACGTGGAAATCGAATTCGAACGCAATCAAGAACGTTATCAGTTCCTGCGTTGGGGCCAGCAAGCCTTTGATAATTTTCGAGTCGTTCCACCGAACACAGGCATTGTCCACCAAGTCAACCTTGAGTATCTGGCGCAAGGTGTCTTTGTACGCGACGATCACCTTGGACCTGTCGCTTTGCCAGATACGCTCGTGGGTACGGATAGCCACACCACGATGATCAACGGTCTCGGTGTTCTCGGTTGGGGTGTCGGCGGTATCGAAGCAGAAGCCGGAATGCTCGGGCAACCTCTTTATATGTTGATGCCAGAAGTGGTCGGCTTCGAAGTTGACGGCAAGCTGCCTGAAGGCGCGACAGCCACGGACTTGGTACTTCGCGTCACCGAAGTACTTCGCAAAGAAGGTGTGGTTGGCAAGTTCGTCGAGTTCTTTGGCGCGGGTGTCTCGAGCATGTCGCTGGCTGACCGCGCTACGATCGCCAACATGGCTCCTGAGTATGGCGCGACGATGGGTTACTTCCCCGTCGACGATGAAACACTGCGTTACTTGCGCCGCACTGGCCGAACGGAAGAACAAGTAGAGCTTGTCGAAACTTACATGAAGGCTCAAGGCCTGTTCCGCAACGACACTTCGCCGCGACTGGAATACACCAAGGTTCTCAAGCTCAACCTCGCTGAAATCGAACCCGCACTGGCTGGCCCGAAACGTCCGCAAGATCGTGTGCCCCTCAAAACGGTCAAGCAATCCTTTAGCAAAGCCCTCAGCGCACCGATCGCTGAGCGTGGCTTTGGGCTTACTAGCGAGGCACTGGCCGAAACCGGAAACGTCGTCGATGGAACGAACTCAGTCGCAATCGGCCACGGTGCCGTGGTGATTGCAGCTATCACCAGTTGCACGAACACTTCGAACCCTTCCGTAATGATTGGAGCTGGGTTGCTTGCCAAAAAAGCTGTCGAGAAAGGGCTGGTCGTTCATCCCTATGTAAAAACATCGCTGGCACCTGGTTCACGCGTGGTCACCGATTACCTCGATCGTGCTCAACTAACCAAACCGCTCGAAGCGCTCGGCTTCCACACGGTCGGTTACGGCTGCACCACTTGCATCGGTAACAGCGGACCTCTGCCCGATGCGGTTGCGGCAGCGATCACCAGTGGCAATTTGGTGGCTGCGGCGGTGCTGAGCGGTAATCGTAACTTCGAAGGCCGCGTCAATCCATTGACTCGCGCCAATTATTTAGCGAGTCCACCGCTGGTGGTTGCTTACGCGCTGGCTGGCACCATGGATATTGACTTTGAAACCCAACCGATTGGCAAGTCAAAGTCCGGCGAGGCAGTCTACTTGCGAGACATCTGGCCGACCCGCGAGGAAGTTCAAAAGACAATGGATAGTTGCGTGTTGCCAGAGATGTTTAAGAAGCAATACTCAAATGCATTCACCGATAACGAAAAATGGAATGCGATCAAGATCACCACCGGAGATTTGTACGCCTGGGATGCGGGCAGCACTTACATTCAGCGCCCACCGTTCCTCGAAGGTATCACAGCGGATGCGAAGTTACCCAAGCCTATCCAAAGTGCA
>JAYVHC010000274.1:0-3566 GCA_043771575.1 Planctomycetia bacterium | reverse complement strand
GTGGTGGCAATGAAAGACGGGCTTCGTTGGCGACTTCATTAGTAGCGATTTCGCCATTTAGCCATTTTTTTCATATGGCGTACACTGAGTCCCTGTTTTGTTTACTGGCAGCGATTTTTTTGCTGGGTATCCAACGTAAATGGCATCCACTTTTACTCGCGACGTTGGTCGCCTGTGCAGGTGCGACGCGCGTAGTCGGTGTGACACTAATACCCGTTCTTTTTATCGCCGCGCTAAATTATTATGGCGATCGTCCGCTGCGCTGGTTAAAGGCAGCAGGCATTGGTTTGGTAGGTACATCAGGGTTTGCCGCATTCATGGTGCATTTGAATTTTATGCAGGGTAATCCATTTGCCATGTTTGTGGCGCAAGAGGGCTGGACGATGAGAGTAGAGTATTCGTTCGTCGAGCGAATCGTTCATGCAGTCACTGCGCAACCGTTATGGGATGCATATCAAAGCGACTGCAGATGTTATTGGGGGAACAGTCCGCCGCGAGATCTCCCACTGTTCAATATGCAGTTTTGGAACCCGATCGTTTTGATCTTTTTTGGGGTGATGATGTGGACTGGATGGAAACACCGTCGCCTGACCTGGTTTGAACTGATGTATTGCTTCTTCGTGATTGGAGTCCCGTACTTCACACAAGGTTACCGTATCTGTTTGCATTCGCAGTCGCGTTACGCACTGGCTGCGTTTCCGTTGGCTATGGTTTTTGCGTGGGGTCTAAAGCGATTTGATGCAACCGCAACTTGGATTGTGATCGCGATGAGCACGATGCTACTGTTTGGAAATACGGCGATGTTTATCGGCTGGTACTTTAACTACTAAAACATTGACGAAACACGAAACGCATGACCGCCTCCGTTGATAAAAAAGCCAGTCCGATGTCGCGACTATCGAAGTCTCAGTAGTACTGCCATGCTTGAATGAAGAGAGAACATTGGCAAGTTGTATCGAAGAGATCAAGATGACTTTTGAACTTAGTGGCCTGGTTGGAGAGGTCTTGGTCGCGGACAATGGCAGTACAGACCGATCGCAGGAGATTGCGGTGCATTGCGGTGCCCGGCTAGTGCCTGTCAAGGAACGCGGTTACGGCAACGCACTGCGCGGCGGCATAAGAGCTGCGAATGGTAAGTATGTAATCTTCGGCGATGCGGATGGTAGCTATGACTTCGTGGATGTCCCACGATTTATCGAGAGACTGCGTGAAGGCGAAGAACTGGTGATGGGCAATCGGTTCGCCGGGAAGATTCATGACGGTGCGATGCCTTGGTTGCATCGATATGTTGGAAACCCTATTCTCAGCGGGCTTGGACGCCGATTGTTCAGAGTCCGCATTGGTGATTTCCACTGTGGATTGCGGGGATTTACAAAAGCTGCATATGATCGGTTGGAATTGCGTTCGACCGGAATGGAGTTCGCTAGCGAGCTGGTTATTCGAGCGGCGATTGCCGGTTTACGAATCGGAGAGCTACCGGTGGAACTCAGGCCGGATGGACGCGACCGCCCGCCGCATCTTCGTACATGGCAGGATGGCTGGCGGCATCTTCAATTCATGCTCGTGATGTTTGTGCAACAACTGAGTTGGATCACGTGGACTGCGTTTTTGGCTTCGACGTTTGTTGCGGTACTTTTGATTGCTCAGATCTGGCGGAGTGGCTGGTGCAATGATGAATCGGCTCACATTCCGGCTGGGTTGTATCATCTGGAAACCGGGCGGATGGATGCTTACCGCGTCAACCCGCCGATGCCGCGGATGTTGGCGGCGCTGCCACTGCTAATTGACCATCCAAAAATGGAATGGTTTTCGCTGATTGCGCCGCAGGCTCGCAGTGAGTACGCATTCGCGCAAAACTGGATTCGTGGAAACCTTGCGGATGTACCGCGACAACTTCGACTCGCGCGAGCGGTGATGATTTTGTTCTTCGCGCTCGGTGCGTGGACAATTTACAAGTGGACATTCGAGTTGTACGGAAGCGACGCGGCGTGGTTGGCGCTGGCGCTCTGGTCGCTTTCACCGGATGTTATCACTTACAGCGCCACAGTTGCACCGGACTTGCCAGCGGCTGCGACTGGGTTGTTTGCGTGTTACTGGTTCTGGAAGTGGTTGTGTGGCGGAAAGAGTGAGATTCCATTTGAGGTTTGCTTCGGTTTAGCTCTGGCAACTTTGTCAAAGTTTTCATGGCTGTTTCTATTCGTTTTGTTTCCTACATTAACATTGATTCGTGATGTGTTGAACAAGTCCAAGAATGGCGTCAGCAAATCGACTGGGTTGCGAAGCTCCGCCGACCGATGGCGATTTGCAGCACAACGTTTTGGCAAGTTGGCGATTGCGCTATTGGGTACGGTGTTAATCATTAACTTGGTCTATGGTTTCGAAGGAACTGGTCGAAGGCTAGGCGATTTTGAATTCTTGAGCACGGCGATGGGGGGCGAGCACGAGTCGCGATTCGAAACTGGGAATCAATATCGAGGTACATTGCTGGGCATGGTTCCGATGCCTCTGCCTTGTGAGGTGCTGCAGGGTCTGGATTATCTTAAATGGGAATTTGAAGTCGGATATCCGTGTTATTTGCTTGGCGAATGGAAGCATGGCGGCTGGTGGTATTTCTACCTAGTGGCGATGGCAGTGAAGATTCCAATCGGTTACTTTGTGTTGATGTTGATCGGCAGCGCTTTTGTTGAATCAATGCGCTAATTGACGCTTACAGCCCTACAGCGCGCAGGCATTGAGACGCCTTGTAACGTTCACTTGGCAATCCATGCCGTTCCTGAAAAACACACTGAGCGCCCATCAGTACGACCGCGATGGCCGGCATACCGGCTACCACCGGCCAAGCCCTCTCAACGACTTGACGTCCATCCATGTCCGTATCACCTTTGAGCACGCTGTACCTAGTCCGCTTGCGCTCGGAGCCGGTCGGCATTGCGGACTTGGGTTGATGGCAACAGCGCAGCCGCTTCGTAGATTTATGTCGATGCCCGACAAATGCAAGAACTACTAAACCTGATATGATTGCTGGCTGGAACACAAGCATCGCAGCAACCGATGCATTCGGTTTCTGATTTGCGGCGTAGGTTTCTTGCCTGTAGATTTGCCAGTACAGTTTGGAAGCCTGTGCCAAAAATTCTTGCCACGGTATCTTGCACTACCACGTTTCCCACATCGGCCGTCGAAGGAACTTTGCTATGAACAAGGAAACTCACCCGCTCGCTTCGCTGGATGAATGGGAAGACGACCTGCTGCGACGCTATCCCGAGCCGCAGCAAGCGGCCACTACCGACAAGTCGTTTCGCAACTACGCCGCTGAAGCGCGACCTTCGGTGAAGAAATTTTACGAGCTGAACCATCGCTTCCAGACGCTGGATTTCGTGCTTGCTAAGCGAGCGCAATATCTGGTGCTCGAAAAACGACGAATGGGCATTTGGGAAGCGATGGAGTATTTGAATACGCTGATCGATGACAGCGATCCCGATATCGAGTTGCCGCAGATTGAACACTTGCTGCAAACCGCAGAAGCGATTCGTAAAGCAGGCAGGCCGCGATGGTACATTTTGACCGGC
>JAYVHC010000273.1:0-5018 GCA_043771575.1 Planctomycetia bacterium | reverse complement strand
GTCGTGGATAGGACCAAAACCCCATCAATCCTTTGTTGAGTCTAGCAAGCCACTAACAATCCATCTTCAACGACAAGTTCAACAATTTGTGCGTTCGCTTTCGCTTGATTCAACTCACCACGTAGAATCTTGACATCGGACGGGGCAACGATGCCGAGCGAGATTCGGTTGCCTTGGATTTTCACGACTTCGACAGTGATGTTGCCGTCAATGACCAGCTTATCACCGACTTTGCGACTTAGTACTAGCATTTTGATTCTTCCTTGAGTTCGATTGCTGCGGCGGTCTTAGCGTCGTTGGTCTGCCGCGTCCCAACACTACTTATTATCAGCAAGGCAGTGACAACTTAGGTCAATGCGGAAGTGAATTCGAAATTAATTGTTTATTAAGGTTTCTAGTGGCCGCAAGTCGGAAGCTGCTTTGCCAATGAAAACGCAGAGTTTGCGTTGTCAAAAAAGTACTGGTGAAATTAGTTCCAGTCGGCAGATGGTGCAGTGACGGCGGCTTCAACGACAACCTCAGCGTCCAGCAGTGGCGTCATCGCATACATGCACTGTCCCACCTGTGGTATCGAAGGATTCGGACGATTGGTTGCGAATTTTACAATTCACATGTGCCAGCCAAACGCCGCCTCCCTGTGGATCCAGCGTGTAGCTGTCAGCATCCAACCCGCCGAACAAAGCCGGTGCCGTATCCTCTAGCTGACTGGCAATCCGAAATTCATCATCGCTACGCCACAGGCTGAAGATGAGTGATGCGGTTGGATCCCGGCTTATGCTTAGCGGCCGCGAGTCGAATCGTTCGATACAGAATATCTCATCATCACCAGGACCAGCGCCGATTGTCCACAGAGTTGACTCGTCTGGAATCGTCAGGCGACTACAAAGACATCGGCAAGACCAGTTGTCCACAGATCCCACGAAAACTTCCAACCGTCAATGAAGGCTAAGTAGTAACCATAGATTACATTGAACCCGCCACGAAAAGCGCGCGAGAGACCGGCCATTGCGACCTGGCCAGCACCTTCAAGATTTCCATCGGCGAGCGCCTTTCCGATTGCTCCAAAATACTGGGTTGCGCCTGAGTACATCCAAGCGAAGGCATCTACTACTTTGCTAACCCAACTAGCAATTAACTGGCCAACGGGATTAAGTGAATTGCCAATGAAGGACATGGCACCCGACCACACGTTGGCAAGTGTCTTTGCAACATCGGTCCACGTTATTCCTAGAGCATACATCGTGGCTGTCAATCCACCGATTGCAGCCGCTACCGCCAGCCCGTCAACTGCATCGGGCCACCCGTGTATGCGGTCATTGTGAACCGTCAGAGGGTGTTTTCATTGCCCTCCACAGGTGCCGCTTCGAACTCAACCGAACAGGCTTGCAGATTGAGCAGCTTGTCGTCGGATTGCGAGAGGATGTTGAGCTCGGTTGGTAATGGACTATTCATCGTTAGCAGCTGGGTCACGGAGAGATTCCTCGTTGACATCGGGGGTAAGTACAGGCACCGGAGCGCCGGGTAATGCAAGACCAAGTTCAGACATCAAGGCGAATTCCTTGGCTCGTTGATAGAGGGCATCTTCCCAATCTCGGCCTTGACGTGCATATTCATATGCAAGGGTCGTTGTATGATTGGAAAGTCGAGTCGCTTGTGCGTTGGCTTCTTTCAATGGATCGACATGTTCGTGTCCATCGAAGAACCATTGATGCGAGGCGTTGAACGAGTGGTTCGAACCGATTGCGGTAGCAAGCCTTCGATGAGAATTGCTTCGTTTACGCTATTTTCATTCCAGTTCTAAAAGATCGAGTCCACATTGGCAATAAAGGGATCGCTTGACGATACAGTTTTAACATGACGTTTTTCAGCAGTCGAAACCAATACGTCGGAAGCCATCATCGCAGGGGGTGGCGGATCCGCGATACCTTGGGGGTTCGTGTTGCCTGCAGCCAGTGCCCAGCTCGAATTGGCCGACTTGTTGCCCGACGTGAGTCCCACCGAGTTGTCGTATTGATAGACTTTGTCGGTACCGCTATCGATGATCCAAATGGCGGATGGGTTGGAGGGATCCAGTGTGATGCCCGTTGGATTCTTCGCACCGGAGGTAGAGATTCTCCAACTGCCTACGAAAGTACCAGCGATCGTGTACTTGAATACATAGTCGGTGCTGCTGTCGTCAACAACCCACAGGTAATTGCCGTCCGTTACGATATCCCTCGGATTCGTATTACCGCTGTTCAAGCTAAAGCTGCTAGCAGCATTCGGACTACCGTTGATCAGCGCCGCGGTATTGGTGTAGCGGTAGACCTTGTCGGTAGTGTTGTCGACCAGCCAAACATCCGTGCCGTTGGTCGCGATCCCTTCAAGTTGGGCTGTGGATTGAAGTCCGCCAGCCGCCCAAGAACCTTGCAACGCTCCGCTTGTGTTGTAGACATAGACGCTCTTGTTGGTATCCACGACCCAAACTTTTGTCCCTGCCGCTGTGCTTGCAGCACCGCGCGGTGCTGTATTGCCGCTGGCCAACGGGTAGTTCTCGACCGAAGTACCTGTCGCGCCATATTCGTAAGTCCGATTAGTGGATGCGTCGTTCACGACATAGAACTTTGTGAAGGGATCGTCATCAAGAATGGACCCGATGCCTTGACCAACGGCAATGGTCGCTCCAACTGGATTTGACAAGTTGACGGCAAATGTCTCTGTCGGCTCCGTTGTTACATCATCCACCGTAGAGACGAGAATTCTTTTGCTGGTCTCGCCGGGCGCGAACTTGATACGGCCGGTGACTGCCCCATAATCCGCGGTTGGTGTCGCGCTGCCAGCAGAAGTGAAGAAATCGACAGTGACTGCTTCCGCGGTCGACGGTGTGAGCGTAGCCATCGGGCCAGCAGAATATTTCAGAATTTTATGGGCTCGTTCACTACTGATCAGGAGGTTTCCCTGGGCATCAAAGGTAATGAACGAAGTCTCGGGAGCGATTCCGCCGGGTGGAACAATGACATCCAGGAATGCACCCGTAGTTCCGTTAAAGCGATAGACTTGCTCGCCGCCTATAATCAACTGGGTGTTTGATCGCACGACGTATAGATTGCCGTCTGGGCCGAACTCCATATCATGTGGACCGCTTAAGCCACCGCTCGCCGCGGTTACAAAAGGGCCTAACGGGGAGCCGGTTGCGCCATTAAAGACCAAGACCTCATCGGTCAACCCACTAGAAACGTACAGTTCGGAGATCGAATCTCCGTTTCGATCGGGACCGAAGATCGTCGCACCAGGACCGTCGGGGCCGCCGATACCGGGGCTGACAAAGTTGTCGATAAATGCCCCGGTGGCACCGTTGTAGCGGGCAATTCGGTCTGTGTTTACGTCCGCCAGGTAAAAGTTGCCGTCGGGACCAAAAGCCATTCCCTTCGCGCCAGTTAAGCTGCTGTCCGCGATGAATGTTGACACGGCTTTGGACTGGTCTATTCGTAATACGGCGTCACGCTTACCCGATGCAGTGACCGTCGAGACATACAGATCACCGTTCGGACCAAACATAAGCCAAGCAGCGCCATCTAGACCAGACGCGGGAGTCGCGAATTGTTCTATAAAAGCACCGGTCAGTCCGTCATAGACAACGATATTGTCACTGACGCGGCCAATCACGTAAAGGTCGGCAATGGCATCGCCGTTTCGACTCGGTCCATAGGCAAGATCAGCCGCGGTATCGAGGATGGAAATATTGGCTGCTGTAAACGGCGTCAAGTTTGGCCCTTCACTCATGGACCAATCGCTTAGTGAAATGTCGGCCGCCATTAACTCTCTTAATTCAAGCCGTTCCAAACTTAGGCGGTTTTTAAAGTGTTTCCTGGCTGAGCTTATAGACTCTCGGTTTGGCTTTGTTTTTTGTATTTTTGAAAGCATTTTTATCAGGTGATTCATGGTTTTCTCCGCTTCGTGTTTTTACGTTGTACTTTTCGACCATGCACTCAATGCGATATTTCGAGCGAAAAACTGTCAGAAATCTTAAAATATTTCTAAAAAACTTTCGAACCATTCAGTACTCGTCGCTGCTTGGGCAGAACGTTCTTGATCTATTCGGTGGCTCGGGATCGACACTGATCGGTGCGGAGCAAACCGGCCGCAATGCATTCTTGATGGAACTCGATGCCCCGTATGCAGACGTTATATGCGATAGGTACCAGCGTTTTACGGGCAAGCCGGCGATACTCGAACGAACAGGTGAATCTCCGATACCGATGCGCCCCAGAGAGGAGAGAATGCGATGAGATCATTCACGCTCCAACCAATAGTGATCTCGACGACTCGAATGAGCGACCGCCAAGACCATGACGAGATTCATGCGGATTTAGAAAATTACAACATAGGGAAATCGCAAAATTCGAACGAAGCGAAAGTCGAGATGTATGCGAGGAAATCTTTTCGGATCCGACTCAACGTCCGCAATCACTTGATCCAGTCGATCATTGAAATTCTTTGCAGCACGAAAAGACCTCTGAGCCTACCACTCGGTAGCTGCAACAACTTCATCCAGGGCGTCCTGGCGAAATTCAATCATCGACGCAGCTTCTCTTCAAGAATTTTTTTTACTTCGGACCACGGAACTCCGGGTGTTGGATCGCTTGCGCGGCGTTTTAGTTCATCTAGAAGCTTGGGATCGTCGATCGACATGCCGGGCATCGGTTCATGGACTGAATCCAACAACTCAGTCGCCAAAAGGATGCGGTCCGCTTCTGGCAGCGAAAGGGCTGACTTGAGAATTTCATCGTGTGAAACAGACATGCGATCCTCCATGAAGAAAAAGCTGAAAGAAAACGTTATTCTACTACAAAACTTGACGCGTGGGGAAAACACGCAATGAACTGTTCAATGAACTTGGCGGCTCTCAAAAAACATTGCAATCTCGCGTTTACCTTTTTGGCTAGACGCAACTGCCAATGTAAGGTCCGCAATTTCTCCACGTTTGGCTTCAATCTACTGTGCCAACTTACGCAAATCGTCGCCAAACCTTTCGTTAA
>JAYVHC010000272.1:0-6533 GCA_043771575.1 Planctomycetia bacterium | reverse complement strand
CGCAAGAAATTTCACTACGACTGGCACTGGCAGCGCCATTACGGCAATGGCGACTCTGGCAATCAAGGCCCGCATCAAACCGATATCGCGCGCTGGGGACTCGGCGTCGATACCCACCCATCATCGGTCATCACTTACGGCGGGCGCTTGGGGTACCAAGCCGAACGCAAAGATGAAAAGTACATTGATGCCGGCGATACAGCCAACACCGAAGTTTCCATTTACGATTTTGGCAATAAGTGCATGGTCTTTGAAACGCGCGGCCTGGGCGTCAATGATTCCGCTGACGAAGAATTGAACCGTCTATTCGATTCGAAAGAAGGTAACAAAGTCGGCGTAGTCTTTTACGGTGCCAACGGTTACGTACTCCAGAAAGAGTACACCCATTGCATCGCTTTCGACAAGGATTTCAACATCATCAAAGAATTCCGAGGCGGTGGAGATCATTTTGGCAATTTCATTGAAGCTTGCCAAAAGCGCGACATGAAAGTGTTGAACGCCGATGTGCGCGAAGGCCATTTGTCAGCCGCGATCAGTCACCTGGGCAACATTTCCTACTACCTGGGCGAGAAGAATTACGTTTCGGTGGCGGACTTAAGCAATGCGCTGGCCAATGTAAAGTCCTTCGACGACAACGGCAAGACGCTCGAACGAACGGTCGTCCATCTCAAAAAGAACGAAGTCGACCTAGATAAGTACCGGTTGTCGCTCGGTCCGCAGTTGGCCTTCGATCCCGCAAAGGAGGTCTTTACCAACCATGACGCTGCCAACCGCCTGTTAACTCGCGAGTACCGCGAAGGCTTCGTCTGCCCCGCCGCAGACAACGTGTAGTTAACCGCCAGAGCGTTTATGAATTCGTGTCAACGAAAGGCCTTCGCGGGCGTCGTAGCGCATGTACAGGGCATTGCGACTAGCGTGACGCTGCATGATGCTGCGATAGATGCCATGCTCGTCGGGCCATGGAAAGGCGTAGACCAAGTCGAAGTCTCGCAACTCCATGTCCAACTCTTCGTAGGCCGGGGTTGCCGTAGTCAGTGTTCGGCCGAACTCTTCACCCGCTTGATAATCCTCTTCAAACTCGGCAGGAATGAACGAACCGACCACAAACCTCGGCCGAGCATCGTACTTAATGGCCAAGCCTTCCGCCAACTTCACCAACTCCGGTTCCGCTTCAATGCCGTAAGCGTCGAAGCCCAGGCGATTGGCCATGATCGTCACGACACCCAGGCCTGAGCCCCATTCCAAAATCGTGTCAACGCAGCCTCGCAGTTCGCAGAGTTTTTCAAAAATCGCCATGTAATCCGCACTGACATACAGTGCGTAGGCTGGCGAGTTTCCATTGGTTTCCCACATCTCATCCGCATCCGCCCACAACAGTTTGAAGGAATCCAGTAGTTGAGCGTCGGTCAAGTGAATCACTTTTTGTAAATGTGTGCAGCTCCAGCGAATCACATTGTAACGCATCTGCCGTAGGTCGCAGCCTATGTTTTTGTAATTGCACTAAGTCCGTAGGGTCTTTAGTGGCTTAATTGACCATGGCCGAGGATAAGAACTGTGGCTGAGGCTGCTAGCGTCAGCCTGGCTGCTGGCAGCATCCGCCACGATTTAGTTCCGAAGGTGATTTGCTAACAGGTCAAGCAAATCGCTGATGCCATTTTCGATTTCGAATTCGTCGCTTTGGCTTAAATGGATCGATTTGCTGGAAGCAACCGGTATCGTTCGAGCAAGATTCATTGGAGCGTGAGGCAGCTGCGACGTGCGTCCTAGGGTGCTCATGAAGTCGTCGGTACTCCGAGCGGTTCTTTTGGCTTGATGCAACGAAGTCAGCGAAGGCATTGGGGCTGGTACGACACCCGGTGAAACAACCATTACCAGGGGAGCTTGTAGGAATTCGATCGCCGTAGTGTTTGCTGCAGTTGATTTATCGCCAGCGACTAGGCGAACCTGCATGGTGACAGATTCCAAGCCAAACGGTGGATCTGCAATGTCTTGCGGATTGGAGTTGCCGGACGCTAAAGCAAACGTCGACGCGGCCGACTGGCTCCCCGAGGTGAGAGTGGCGGCGGCGGTGTACTGGTAAACCTTCTTCGTGCCGCTATCGACTGTCCAGATGTTGCTGACGTTGTTCGGATCGATCGTGAGACCAGTCGGCGACGTGTTGGCGGGGTCGATGGTCCAGCTTCCGAGTAGGGTGCCCGTCAGACTGTACTTGAAGACCTTATCCGTCGTGCTGTCGTTGATGACCCAGATCGAAGTCCCATCGGTCACGATGCCTTTCGCATTGCTGTTACTGCTGTTCAGGCTGAAGCTGCTGGAGGAATTTAGACTTCCCAAAAGAAGACTGGCTGCGGCCGTGTACTTAAATACTTTGTCGGTCTTGTTATCCACGATCCAGACATCGGTGCCGTTGGTCGTAATGCCTTCGACTTGGGCTGTTGACTGCAGAGAGCCAGCCGTCCATGACCCCAGAATTCCGCCACTGGAGTTGTAAACGTAGACCTTGCGATTCGCGTCTGCTACCCAGACAATGTTCCCGGTCGCATTGCTGGCGACACCCCGTGGAGAGGTGTTGCCTGTGGTCAGAGCGGAGTTTCCGAGCGAGTTTCCTGGAGCCGCGTACCGGTAGTTCTGGTCCGCGCTGGCGTCATCGACGACATAGAACTTGGTCGTGTCGTCGTCCCGAATCGTGGCAACACCCTGGCTATCGGCGATCAACGCGTTAGTGGAAATGCTTAGATTGACGAAGAAGGTCTCGTTGGCTTCCAGCAGCAAGTCTCCGTTGACCAGCACGACGACTGTCTTACTCGTTTCGCCAGGAGCGAAGGTCAGGGTCCCGGACAGAGAGGCATAATCGCTGCCAGCCGTAGCCGTACCATCGGCCGTCGTATAGTTGACCGACACCGTCTGCGAACCGCCGTCCGACAGACTGACGGTGAACTGAGCGCTGACCGTACCGGCATTCCCTTCGATGATCGAAACGTCGCTGATGGCGAGCGCCGTGCTGGACGTCAATTTTGTGACGAACGCATCGTCGCCGCCGTTCGCGGACGTGTCAAAAGAGCCAGCCGTCGCAGGGGAATTGGCGGAACTCGTGTAACCCGTTATAAATGCGCTGCCGTCGGGGCCCAAGGCTATGCCATGGCCGAACTCGAAACCGCTGCCCCCGATGTAGGTGGAGTAGGCTAGTGCCGAGCCGGTGGCGTTGAGTTTGGTCACAAAGGCATCGTAACTGCCGCCCAACACGGGTTGCACTGCATTGACGATTGGAAAGTTGCTCGATTGAGTCACGCCGATAACGTGCACAATGCCAGCGGCGTCCACGGCGATGCCTTTGGGCTGGTCAGTGTTGCTGCCCCCGAGGTATGTTGAGTAGACCAGTGCCGACCCGCTGGGGTTCAAGGCTGACACGAAGGCGTCGGTGGAACCACCCCTTGTCCGTTGGAAAGCGCCCGAAGTGGTTGGGAAGTCGGCCGCCTGCGTCGAGCCTGTGACATAAGCATTGCCGACAGAGTCCACAGCGATCCCTGCGGCCCAGTCGTTGCTAGCGGAGGTACCGCCAAGGAACGTAGAATACACCAGTGCCGAGCCGGAGGCGTCTAGTTTCGTAACGAAGGGCACAGTGCTTGACCACGGAGTGGCGTTAGTCGGCTGGAAGGCGCCTGGGGTCGTCGGGAAGGAGATTAGACCCAGCGAAGGATCGGTCGGGTAAGTCATGGCGGATCCGACCACGAAGGCATTGCCTGCAGCGTCCACGCTTATCCCACGGCCTACATCATCGCTCGAGCCACCGAGATAAGTTGAGTAAACCAGCGCCGTGCCGGTGGCATTCAGCTTGGTCACGAAGGCGTCACTGTAGCCCGAAGTTAAGCCGCCGAAGTCATCGGCGTTTTTGGGTTGTAGGGGGTTTTGGGTGGGGAAATCGGCTGACGAGGTGTCACCGGTGACGTAAGCGTTGCCAGCACCGTCCACGGCGATGGCACGGCTCTGGTCGAATCCTCCGCTACCACCGAGGAAGGTCGAGTAAAGCAGCGCAGAGCCCGTACTATTCAGCTTGGCCACGAACCCCTTGTACCAGCCCGCGGGATTGGTCTGTTGAAACGCACCGGCGCTCACTGGGAAGTTGCTTGAACCTGTAGTCCCTGTGACATAGGCGTTGCCCAGGGCGTCCACGGCGATGCCATTTCCAAGGTCATCCGACGCACCACCGAGATAGGTGGAATAGACGAGCGCCGTGCCGGCTGCATTCAGCTTCGCCACGAAGACGTCTTGGGTTTGGTTTGCCCCGCCATTTGCACTTTGCAAGACGCCGCCCGTCGTTGGAAAGTTCGCGGAGTAGGTGTAGCCCGTGATATACGCGTTACCGTCACTGTCCACTGCGATCCCATTTCCCCGGTCATTACTGCTGCCACCAATATACGTTGAGTAACTCAGAATCGGGTCGATCACCAACGTCCGGCTGTGGTCATACGTCCCGATTTCAAAGCCGACTTGGTGATCACCCATCAACACAAACTGTCCGGTCACAGACTGTCGGACCCCGTTCAATGCCTGATAGATCACCGGCGCGTCTTGGACCACATCACCACCCGAAGTGCGAAGAACGAGGTTGCCCTGCGGGTCGAGCAGGATTTGCTCGGCTCCCTGGAACGACAATTGAATAATTCCCGGGTCAACGCCCGGAGCGACGATAAAGTCGTACTCCAGTTGTCCCTGATTACCGTAGTAGACCAGGTCAATGCCCGCATAGATGTCCTGATACTCGACTTTGCCATAGTTCGAAATTTCAGTCCGCCATTGGCTCGGATCACTGCCGATTAAGTAGTTCGTTTTAGTGATCAACTTATCCCGACCGACCACCTGGGCCAGTGGATTCGAACCTGCAAACTGGAGGTTCAGCACATCGCCGCCGGCGTCATTGCGAAGATTCAAGACTGCTCCCGATGGAGCTAGAGCCAGCATGTAGCCACCACCGCGGGCCAAGAAATCGACCTGCGACGCAACTTGCCCTTCGTTCACCTCAAACGCCAACGGCAGATCGCCGTACCCCGCAGGCGTGCCGCTCAGGCGTGCCGCTCAGGAGTCGCCGGTCTTCGAGTAATTCCAAACGTAAACGCACCTCATGGTGCATCAGACGGCGCCCTCGACGGGATGTCAGTGACGCGAGCTTTTGAAGTCGATTGAAGTACATGTGATTTTCTCCAGGGTTAGGACTTAGCTTTTTCAAGATGACTTAACTCCTTCTACGAACGGTCCACTCGCTCTGAATTTGAACCAAGGCTAACTCGATCCAACAACTGATCCTCTAGTTCGGCGAAAAACCAGTCTCGTCCCGATCCGCCGAGCAATTCATCCAACGCTCCGTCGTCACCGAAGATCGTGTCGTCGGGCGTATTCCGCAAAAAGACCCCAGCGTTAGCGCGATCGACTGTCCCGACTCCGGTCAGATTGGCAATCCGCTGATCGTAGGTTCGTGTCGACTTCCATTCGGTCAGTATCAGCCTGAGCTGATCTGGGTCGGCGTCAAAGGCGGTGCGACCACCGATAATCAAATCATCGCCCCCAAGGCCTTCGATGCGATCACCACCCAATCCACCAATCAACACATTGCGTCCACCACCGCCGACAAGGCGGTCGTTGCCCCCGTTGCCAACAAGCACACTGGCAGCACCACTCGCAAACAATAGGTCAGCACCACTTCCACCGAGCAGAATCGTAATGTTGGCGATTGTGCCAGTTACGGCCGTACCTGTGCGCGTTGACAAGTTGACGTCCAAGGCTGTCGTCCAAGTGGAGTAGTCAATCGCATTGTCGCCCACTCCGCCGTTCAGGTTACCAGCCAAACGACCTGCCTCGGTCAACTTGAACCAGTCTTGGCCGGTGCCGCCCGTGAGATTTTCGAGACTGGCGAATACCAAGTTTGCTACGGTACCGCCACCGACGGAGTTGATTAGCCATTGGGTTGTGGTGTTTGGTCCTACCAAAGAATCTGTGCCAAGACCGCCATCAAACAACAAGCCCGCTGGGGCCCCATTTGAAACAACCCATGTGTCATTGGCGGTCCCTCCTAATAGTTGATCGAAGCCAGCGAACTGGATGGATCCGACACTGCCACTTCCATCGGCGGCGACATTCCAAGTCTGGCCTGCGTTACGACCCTGGAGTTGGTCATTGGAACCAGTCGTACCCACGAAGCGTTCGATACCCGCGATGCTAGATGCAAACGAAGCCGAACTTGCAACGAGATCCACAACCACAGGCGTACCCACGGATGAAAAGTCCAGCATGTCGACGGTGAGTGCGGCGCCACCATTAATGGATTGGAATCCTACCCCTCCCATAAATTTAAAGACATCGTCTTGCGCACTTCCAACCAGTCCCTCCACTGCGGCGAATTGGAGGCTGTTATTTAGTCTACCGGACTGCATGCCAGTCAGTTCCCAAATGTTCTGTTCCGAAAGGCTACTAAGGCTGTCTACGCCGGCACCACCATCGATCATCGCGACTGAGGATTCGCTGACAGTCAAGCGAAAATT
>JAYVHC010000271.1:0-2422 GCA_043771575.1 Planctomycetia bacterium | reverse complement strand
CGGTAGTGCGCTCGGCAACCCGGGATCAACCGGCTCTCCGGGTAGATCATACTGGCCGCGCACTAATACGAACGTTTTTCGCGGCTGCTCCATCTCCTGCATCACCATGACCGTGGGAATGCTTTCATAGAAAGCAAGTCTTTTTCTATGAAGATCGGTAAGTTGATAGTCAGCCTCGCGGATTTCATCGGCAGCATCATTGTCGATGAAGTAGCGAGTCAGCTTGCCACGTTCCGCTATGCTCCGATTCTCCGCTGCAATCTGCAAGATTTCAGAGATGGAGTGACGAACAGCCAACAATTGAATCTCGGCTGACGTTAGCTCCCTAGCGTACAATCGCAAATCGTCCAGCTTGCCGTGAAAATTCCTTTCGCCACCGCCGATTCTCAGAGGTTCGGTCGTCACCGCGAAAGTTTGGTTGAGACGATCCAGGCGAGTCACAAGAGGTACAGAAATTCCGTCAACAAAAACTTTAATCCCTCCAGCCACACGTGAGCCGTCGTACGTTACCGCTAGGTGACTCCAATGTTGCATGGGCAGGGGATCACGGGTTTCCACACGTAAAGCGTCATCCAACCAGCGCTTGACCAAATTCAGTTGCACGCGACCGTTGCGGAGGTGGATAGCATAGCCAGGGCCTTCCTCGACCGGCGTCATTTTCGATAACAGCGTACCGTCGGCCTCGTCAGGTGATACCCACGCAGTTACGGAAAACTTATCAAAATAACCAAAATTGGCCGTGTTCCCAGCGTCTATAAAAGCTGCCCCGTCAAGTTCAATAGCCTGCTGACGAATACCGTCAACATAATTGGGCGAACTGTCGAACGTAAAATGACCGATCATTTGATCATTAACACTCCAGTCGATCGAGGGACCTTCAATGAAATTCGCCTCCCATTGCAATTGGCTTTCCTGCAATGACTTCTGAAATTGCGCTACACGCTTCTCCGTCGCAACAATCTGTTGATCCAGCCAAGCTAACTGCTCTTGCTCTTCAGTGCGTGGGGCTTTGATCAACGGTGGTGAGTTGCCCTCTTTGATGGCACGTCCGCTTTCCGGTAAGTTGTTGAAATAAGCGAATAACTTGTAGTAATCCGTTTGTGCGATGGGGTCATACTTATGATCGTGACAGCGTGCACAACCGATCGTCAACCCAAGCCAAACGGTAGCGGTTGTATCGACGCGATCGACGACATATTCAACTTGATATTCCTCGGGGATGATTCCACCTTCCGCATTGCCGCGATGGTTGCGGTTAAAGCCTGTCGCGATGATTTGTTCGAGCGAAGGATTTTCAAGTAAGTCTCCGGCGATTTGTTCGATAGTGAACTGATCAAAGGGAAGGTCGCTGTTGAACGCATGGATGACCCAATCGCGCCAGCGCCACATGAATCGTGGGCCATCATTTTGATAACCGCTGGTATCGGCATAGCGAGCCGCGTCCAGCCATCCAACCGCCATATGCTCTCCATAGGCCGGCGAAGCGAGCAGTCTGTCGATCGCTCGATCATATGCCGCAGGAGAATCGTCCTTGACGAACGCCTGGACCTCGACCGCAGTCGGCGGAAGTCCGGTCAAGTCCAGCGAAAGGCGACGTAACAACGTATGTTTGGCTGCAGCGCCGGAGGGCGTTAAGCCCTCGTGATCCAATCGATTACCGATGAACTGATCAATCGCATTGCGCGCCCCATTAGTGACTTGAGTTTCTGGAACAACGGGTTGCTTGAGTACAGCGAACGACCAATGCTCGGTCCACTCTGCTCCTTCGCGAATCCAGCGTTTAAGCAAATCCACTTGGTCAGCCGTCAGTTGACGCGCTGATTCGTGCGGCGGCATATGCTCCTTGGGATTCGGCGAATCGATTCGTCGAATAAGTTCACTAGCATCTAAGTCGCGAGGGACGATCGCCGTCTTGCCATCATGCACCGTTAATGCGCTTTGTCGCAAATCCAATCGCAATTGGCCTACACGCTGGTTTTCGTCGGGTCCGTGACAGGTAAAACACTTGTCCGAAAGTATCGGACGAATATCGCGACGAAAGTCGACGGACCTTTTTTCGTCCGGCGTAGTATTCGCTGGCCCTATTTTTGGGGAGGTTGTATTTTGCGAGAAGGCAAGCTGGTTGTTCGGAACCAGCAGCAGGCATGTAGCACTGGCAACAAGTGCTCGCGCGTACCGGGAAATCCACATGCTCGGGCTCCGTTTGTGAATTCAGAAGTCTACCTTGAATTCTAGGCAGCCGCAAACAAAACTGCACGCAGGTGTCTAAAAAACATCCAAGTCCGCGTCAATTTGGCTATCCAGGGACAAGTTCCGGGCGACTTGTGACCAACGGATTCAATTGAGCCAAAACCAACGGTTTGGCTTCAGTCACCTTCTCCGTGTTTCTTCGGTCTAATTTCTTCGTGGTACTTCGAAATCG
>JAYVHC010000270.1:0-2650 GCA_043771575.1 Planctomycetia bacterium | reverse complement strand
ATAGGCTTGCCGCCCGAAAGAATTTCAAAAGCGTGTTCCATACCGACCCGCGAGCGATACAGCAGACGGTAGGCTTCCATCAGCATTTTGATTGCATCATTCGAGAAATTCTTCCGCTTCAACGCAACGATATTTACCGTTCGTGGGCGCGCGGGAAAGCCTTCAACTAACATGTAAGGGGGTACATCGTGCAACACACGGCTCAGGCCGCTCACGAAACTGTAGCAACCGATCGAAGCGAAGTGATGTACGGCCGCACCGCCGCTCAGCGTTGCGTCGTGTTGCACATGAACGTGACCTCCGAGCATGACATTGTTAGCCATAATTACGCGGTCACCCACTTTACAATCGTGCGCCACGTGGCTGCAAGTCATCAAGTAGCAGTTGCTGCCCACTGAGGTGATGCCGTCTTCTTTTTCGGTCGCTCGATTTACTGTAACCGATTCTCGAAGTACGTTGCCGTCGCCGATAATGACTTGAGTTGGCGAGCCTTTATAGCTCAGATCTTGCGGTTCAGCACCCACTACCACGCCCGGAAACAAGTGGTTGTTCCGACCGATGATGCAGTGACCAGTAAGAGTAACGTTATTTTCGAGCCGCGTGCCGGAGCCGATTTTTACGTTGGGTCCGATCACGCAATGATGTCCCACGCGCACGTCGTCATCGAGTTCTGCTCGCGGGTCAACTACCGCTGTGTGTGCGATCATTGTGGACATCTTGAATCAGCTTTCCAAGCAATTTTGATGTAATACAATCTCAAGCCACTCTTCGCGCGCTGTTCTCACCGCTCTCATGCGATCGGAATTCACTGCGCAGTTGTTCCGCAAGGCGACCATTCATTTGATGTCCGCTACGATACGCAACGACCTTTCCTACCAAATCAATGCCGGTCAACGCTAGATCACCTAGCAGGTCCAAGACCTTATGCCGTGCACATTCATCATTAAATCGCAACGCGTTGTCGATCGGCCCGTCGACATCGAAAACTAACAGATCGCGTGTCGTCACATGTTTGGCTAAGCCGCGTTGTTGCAATTGCTCAGCCTCTTTCAAGCTGATAAACGTTCGCGCTGGTGCCAAACCATGGAAGAACGCGTCTTCACTGACCTGGGTTGCATAGGTTGCAACGCCAATCGGATTACTGGGGCCATAGTCCAATCGATACTCGAGCTCCAAACTGTCGCTGTCCGTTGGCTCGACCGTGATCCACTGCGCGCCTTCACCTATGCGAATGCGGGTGTTGATTCTCAAGGTGGATCGACGACTGCGTAGCGGTGCGCGACCGGCTTCATCCAGCGCGAGTGCGTAAGCCAAACTGCTGCCATCGAGACCGGGCATTTCACAGCCGGTGCAGTGAACTTCGACGTTGTCGATCTGCATGCCGTAGAGTGCTGCAAGCACATGCTCGACCATGTCCACGACCGCCGGGCCCTTTGCCAAGCGCGTGCGAAGCTGCATGTCGATGCGATGGTCCGCGGTCGCTTCGACGCTTGGTCGATCCGGTAAATCGGTGCGCACGAACCTAACACCGGTTTCAGCCGGCGCAGGCAAGAATGTCAAAGTAATCGGTTTGCCACTCCAATAGCCGCGACCGCTCACATGACATGGATGCGCGATTGTATTTTGAAATCTTCCCGTGCGCATGAATTCCCTGACTGCCAGCAACTCAACGAGCGTTCAAGCGGATGTTGTGTTGGCTTGAACGCTCTTGATCGTAACGAAACAATGGGACCATTCGAATTAACGCTTGGTAGGAGCCGGACCTGGTCGAACAGCGCCTCGAGTCCCAGTGTCTGCTGGAGTCGGGGTGGTAACACCTGCTTGTTGATTCAAACCCTTCAGAACCCATTCGGTGATATCAGCGGAAGGTTGGAAGTACAGTACTTCCTGTGACAGAACCATCTGTACGGTCTCAGGCTTCTTGGGATCCATGGTTTCGCGATTGACTCGCATGACCAGGGTAGCGCCTGTGTTTTCACAGTAGTACTTGATCAGTGAATTCAGATCGTTGTAGATTTTGAAAATCACACCCGCACGAGCTTCATCGAACTCTTTGCGTTTCTTGACCAACTCGAGGCGGAAATTGGTGTCCGCTTCGGCGATCAATTTTTCCTCCTTTTCGTAATCTGGAGTGCCTTCGGTGAATTGCTCACGCAATTGTTCCATTTTCTTGATGATCTGATCGCGTTTTGCCGCGAAATCTTCGTCCGCTTTTTTCATCGAGGCTTCGATGCGTTCAATCTCCGACTTCATCGTCGGATGATTTTTTAAAATGTGTCCAACATCGACTAGTGCGATGGTTGGCCGGGCTGGCGCAGCAGCAGCAGCAGCAGCAGCGCCGGCGGGTGGCTGGGCAACTGCCAGAGAGGCAGTCAACAGGTTACCGATGACTAACGTAGTCAGAAGACTCCATACTCGCACGTTTCAGCACTCCTTGCTAATGTTTTGCCTGGGTTAACCCCTCGAAAGTCGATCGGTTGCCTGCGTCGAGCAAACAACGGAAATCGATTGGGGTACCATTCGACCCTGTGTGGCTCGATCCGTTGAGCCGTTTGTAGGCCGTCGCCCCGCTAGAGAACGACCAACCCGCGCATATTGTGAATACATTCTCCGACGGCGTAAATAGCGAATTCTGTATTTCTTTTGGGGC
>JAYVHC010000269.1:0-3370 GCA_043771575.1 Planctomycetia bacterium | reverse complement strand
GTTACCCATGGAAACGCAAGTCACGTTCAATGTATGGCCGCTGAATTCTACGGGCAGTTCGACGACCGGTTCTGTGGCGAGCGTCGTTGGTACTCGATCGGGTGCAATAATCGGTTCGCCCATATCGACCGTTATCAGCTCCGCTAAGCCGTTTCGGATTTTCAGATCGAGCGACAAAATGCCAGCCCCGGTCTCGATTTTCAGATTGTCGCGGCGACAGATGCCGTGATCGTGGACCAGCTTCGCGACGCAGCGAATGCCATTGCCGCACATTTCCGATTCACTGCCATCCGCATTGAACATCCGCATGCGCGCGTCGGCGACATCAGAAGGCTCAACGAGAATCAAACCGTCAGCGCCCACACCGAATCGCCGGTGCGAAATCGCGACAGCAACTTCAGCCGGGTTCTTGGGGCTGGGCTGAGTAAAGCAATTGACGTAGACGTAGTCATTGCCAGCACCGTGCATCTTCACAAACTTCATGGAGAAATCCTGGTTAGTTAGGAGAGGTTGAGTCTTGTGCTCCGAAACCCGCGGCCAGCGCCGACGGCTCACTAAAACGAAGGTAAAAATGCGTCCGGCAACTGCGACTCACGAAAACTGGACGCATCCGGCAGAAACTACAAATCAGGCCGAGTGCCACTGGACGAACTCGGAGTCGTTTTTTGTGGCAATGCGAGTGAACGTCGGCAGGTCGTGCGGGCTCGCGTAAATATAAGTGTGAGCTGCTGTGCGGCGACCGCTGAGAGTTTCGCAGTCGACTATTTCGCGGTTATACAAATTGTAGGGATCGCCTGGTCGATATTCTTCGATTTCATCCAGCACTTTGACGATCTCATCAAAATCAGTCTTCGCGAAACTCCACAACTCGCCCAGTACTTTTTCAGCTCCGGGTAGAAGTGCTGGATAGCTGCCTGCATCGTATAGTTCCCCGAGCACCCAAGCTTCTTCGACAACCGATGGCGAACATGGCCACACATGCTGTCGGCACTCGCCACGTTTGAGCGTACCGTAGACAAAGAAGTTGACTTCCGTGGGCGGTGTTGGCATGTTGCAAATGGCTCCAACGAAAAACCGCAGCTCTGAAGAATCAAAGCTGCGGCAAATCTGGTACTCAACGTCGGTTAGGTTTTGTGCTTAATTGAGAATCTTTTTCAGATCGCCGATAACAGCCGCTACATCGAGTTCCGAAGCCTTAGCGAATGCATGGTTAGCTTTGACTTTGCCTTCGTGCGCCATGATGATAGTAATCGCCGCTTTCGCATTGATACCGTAGTCCTCTGGGCCGTTTTCATATTCGTTAGGCACAACGAAAGGAATATTCACAGCCTTGGTGGTGGCGGCCAGCTTTTTGGCGGCGTCGGATGCGGCATCCTTGCTGTCACCAAGATAGTTGACGAAAGCCTTCAATTGAGCTTCGTCGTTCTTTTTGATCTGCTCGTCTAGTTGCTTGACGAGAGCGATTACTTTTTCGTCGTTGCTGCGTGTGAATACCATCACCTGCGGACGGCTACCGTTCTTGCAGCGATAGCAAAGGTTATCACCTACTGCTACTTTGTCTTTTTCGGCGCCAGCGCACTTGGTCACGTCGAACGCGCCGATGGCATCGCCTTCCTTTAGTCCACTCTTGATTTCTTCAGCTGACGCCGAAAAACCACAAACGACCAAAGCCATTGCAACTGCAAAGCTCAAAACCTGTTTCATCTGAAACTCCTTGAGATGGGGGAAACGTCGGATGCCGCACATTGCAATGCAAACCGATTGCTGGATGTCCCGCAGGACGTCTGATTATCATAGGCGCTCAAGCAAGCTGGGAAAACCACCTGGAAGCGAGAAGATTGCTAACTGTTTCGCAAGCTTCCATGTCTAAAGAGTTTGTTTTCGCCAGAATCCGCAGGCCGTTAGACGCAAATTAGGGAGTCAATTCCGGCAAATCCAGTGAATTTTGGTCACGCCGGTGCAAAATTTATGGCGTTTCGGCGGCTTTGACCTGCATTAGTGGGTCGGTTCTGCCGGATGCGACCTGTGGCGCGAGGCGATCTTCGAAGGCATGCAGAAACGCCGAGTCTACAGCAAGTTGACATCCTCGTTTATATGTGAGACAAAACCTAGGATTGAGCCGACGAGTGAATCGGCTGAGGAATTCACTGAGCAAACGAAGCCGCTTTGATTACAGGAAAACCGATGTCCAATAATACATCTGCCACTCTACTGGCTGGTATCCCGAGCGAGAATCCCGCGTTCTTCCACCGCGTGCGATTTGCCGTTGGCGATCCGGCGGCCTGGTTGTCGTTCAACATTGCGGGCAATCAACGCACAGAGTTCATCGTGCGAGATATCGAAAAAGATCGTGCGCTCAAACAAGTGCAAGTGGACCGTGTCAGCTGCCCTGCGGATTACGAACCAGCGGGTGGGTTATCTGGTGATCGTGCGACGGCGACAGCCCAAGCGGTTGCGGAGTGTGCGCGACGCGCGGGCGTATCGCTGGTTACCACTGACCGGACTTTGCCATTCATTTTCGCTTGGCATCTGCAACAGGCTGGCATTGCGGTTGACTATTCAGCCGATCTGGGCGTGCTCGATCGCCGAGTCAAAGATGCTCAGGAATTGGAGTGGTTGGCCGCCTCTCAGAATGCCACCGAAGCGGCGATGCTGATGGCCTGTCAAACGGTGGCTCGAGCCACATCGAATCGCGATGGCAGCTTGATGCACGACGGTGCCGTTTTGACCAGCGAACGACTGAGGAAAATGATTAGTGTGTTTTTGCTCGATTTAGGCTATGCAACGCCGCACGATTCAATTGTCGCTTCGACACCGCATTCAGCCGATTGTCATGAGCGCGGCAGCGGACCGCTGTACACCGGGCAGTCTGTGATTATCGATATCTTTCCGCGCTGCTTGGAAACCTCCTATTGGGGCGATTGCACGCGCTCAGTTGTTCACGGCGACGTGAGCGATGAAATGAAGAAAATGCATGCAGCGGTCGTCGACGCGAAGGATCAAGCTACGCTGGCCGCCAAAGCTGGCGCGGCGGCAGACGATGTGCACGCAGCTACGAAGTCAACACTTGCCAAACACGGCTACCCGTTTGTTCGCGGCGAGATTTCCGACACACCGATTTTGCCGCACGGAACCGGTCACGGAATCGGGCTCGAATGTCACGAACCCATATTGCTCGACGATCGGGGTGGTCAGCTGCTCAAAGGTGAAGTCTTCACGATCGAGCCGGGACTTTACAGTCGCAACTTCGGTGGCGTGCGCGTCGAAGATATGGTCGTAGTGACTGAGGGAGCGCCGAGAAACTTGAATAAGCTGCCTGAAGGTCTCGATTGGCGATAGTGGTTTCAAGCGACATGACGAGCCTCCCTAC
>JAYVHC010000268.1:0-2578 GCA_043771575.1 Planctomycetia bacterium | reverse complement strand
CATTGCACCGGTCGTCTTTGCAACTTTCAACGCGGCCACACGCTGTTGCTCAGCATCGCTCGCTGACAGGCTATTGGGACTGACCAACAATATCGCTTGTTCGGGGCTGTTGATGATTCTAGTCCAGTCTTCTTCGGTGGCACCGTTTGTCGCGCCCACTTCATGAATCCGCTGTTCTCCCGCGTGCAGCATGGCGCCAATGTCGCCGAAGCCAGGGATGCGGACCGTGTCGGCTCGCGATACTGCACAACTCGTGAACGCAGCTTGGATCAACTGCATCGCGGTAGCCAGACTATTGGCCAGCCACGCGTCATCGATTTGCAACAACTTCATTGCCGCATGTTGAGCGGCTTCTTCGAGTCGTGAAGAGTAGTGGAAATTTACTGCTTGGTTGCAGTACGCCTCAGCAACACTAGGTGCCATTGGAAAACCCTGCCACTCAGCTCGCGCCAATTCGCCCGTGGCATTGATCAACTGCGGGTTAGCTTGCACGGGACTGAGCATACGATTGGCTAATTGCCCTACCCAATCGCGAGCTTGTTGCCAAGCTTCTTGAACCTGCTCAACCGGGCTTGCATCCTTAATACCTACCCGCTGCAGCGCATCGCGAACGGCCCCCGACAAGGCGGGTTGGTTGAGTACTTCGAGGATTTTGCCAAGGGCAGCCGGCGGCAGTAAATCTTCAAATTTAGTTGGGATTTTGACCATCTTGGTTCGTTTCCAGGTACGCGGAGAATCGTGAGCGAATAAGGCGTTCGGCCAGCTAGACAAAACTGTAGCGTCTGTACCGATTATAGCGGCGATTTGCGATCACCTACCTGTCAAGGCATTGTTTGTAACCGCCGAAGAAGTCAATTCCCGACGTAAGCTTTGACAATCCCCTGGTCTTTGGCCAATGGCCGAAAGTTCTTGAACAGTGAAAAAGCAAGCATGAACAGTACTTCGATTCGACAGCATCATTCCTCGTTCGGGGTGCTACTACGCATCAGCGACATCGTTTTCATCGGCAGTTCGTTGTACCTCAGCCAATGGTTGGTGCAGCAACCTTTCAATAGCCGCAACCCGAACGCACTCCTGGCAACCTGCTTGATTTTTGTACTCTGCGGCGAAGTACTGGGCATCTATCGTAAAGAACGCTGTAATACACCTGACCGCGAGCTGGCATGCGTCTTAGTGAACTGGGTAGTTAGTTTGTCTTTGTTGGCGTGCGTTGCCTTTTTCGCACGCGAAGGCTACGAATTTGCGCGTGGTGGCATGCTGGCCTGGATCGTCCTGGGTGGATCGAGTATTGGCATGGCCCGCATGGTAATCCGTGTTGCGTTGGAAAGCCTGCACAGCAGCGGCTGGGCAGTGACAAAATGTGCCATTGTGGGAGTGAACCCACTTGGCTTGCAGTTACTCGACAATATCAAACAACATCCTGGTTCAGGCTTGCAACTAGTCGGTTTTTTTGACGATCGAGTCCAGTCGCGCGACAGTGAATTGGTGGCCGCGCAGAACTACAGCATCGGCCGACTGGACGAACTGATTACCAAAGCTCAAGCTGGCGAAGTGAGTACTGTGTTCTTGACATTGCCGATGCGCGCCGAGAGCCGAATTCGATGGTTGCTCGAGCGACTTGCCGATACTACGGCAAACGTCTACATCGTGCCAGACTTCTTCGTTTTCGAACTGCTCCACTCGCGCTGGAGTTCGATTGGCGGGCTGCCAGCGGTTAGTGTTTTCGAGACACCGCTATACGGAGTGGATGGTTGGACGAAGAGAGTTTTCGATTTCGGTGCGGCGTTTTGTGGACTGGTCCTGATCTCGCCCATCATGATTTTGTGTGCAGTCTTGGTTAAGGCGACGTCGCCAGGACCCATTTTCTTTCGTCAAAAGCGCTATGGGCTCGACGGAAAAGAGATCTGGGTCTGGAAGTTTCGTTCGATGCGAACTTGTGACAACGGCCCCGTGGTTCAGCAAGCCACCAAGCACGACCCGCGACTGACTCCGATTGGTGGCTTCTTGCGTCGTTCATCGCTGGATGAGCTGCCACAACTACTCAATGTGCTCGAAGGTACCATGTCATTGGTCGGCCCTCGTCCGCACGCGTCGGCGCACAACGAACATTATCGCAAGCTCATCAAAGGCTATATGTTGAGGCACAAAGTCAAGCCCGGCATTACTGGGCTGGCGCAGGTCGAGGGATTCCGTGGCGAAACCGATACGCTCGACAAAATGCAAAAGCGTGTTGACTTCGATCATCGCTATATTCGCGAGTGGTCCCTGTGGCTGGACATTAAGATTCTTCTGAAAACGCTGGGCGTAGTTGCGGAGCAGAAAAACGCCTATTAGTGCTCTATCATAACTTTTAATTTTGAGGTTGAGAGCCTGATACCGATGTGTTTTTAGTGGGTCGCTCCTGCCGGGTGCGACTTCATGCGGACAGCCTTGTCAGAATTGCCGATAGGGAGTCACATCTGCCCTCACGAAGTTCTACCAGCGTCAACCATTACAGACCTTGTCGGCGTTGATAAGGATGGCCCAAGCCACCTGGATTGTGCGTGCCTCAGCGATGGGGACAATCGTTCTAGACTTT
>JAYVHC010000267.1:0-3892 GCA_043771575.1 Planctomycetia bacterium | reverse complement strand
CTTGATCGATCGGGTACGTCGCGTGCTGGTGGAGACAAAGGGTTTGGAAAGCGATCCTACGCAGGGCGATTCGAGTCGCTTGTTCAATCAAAAAGCCCTACGTGACTTGCAGGCTTCAGGCTTTCACGCGGGGATTTCTCCGGAAGTGGTGCAGAGCGACAAGCCCTTGGCAGCGTTGACTGAGGACCAATGGAAGAGCCTTTCGCATGTAGCAACTTTGCAAGTTTCGCCACTGGTGTTCGCGCGCGGAACTTCGACATTGACGGGGCGCAGTGAAGCGATTTTGGACGATTTGCTGGATTTGCTGAAGAGTTTCCCCCAGTATTATCTGACGATGGCGGGCAATGCGAGTTCAAAGGGTGACTTGGAGGCGAATCGCGAGCTGGCTAAACAGCGAGCTGCGGCTACTCTACAATACCTGCAAACTAAAGGGGTCCCTGCGGCTCGTATGCGTGCGGCGACTGGCGAGATTACCGGCGAAACGTCGGTAACATTTCGACTCGGTGAGATCCCCTATTAGGCATTGGCAAGCGGTCATCCAAAATTGGACATCAACCGACGAAACGCAAAAGTGGATCCGGTCAAACGCAAAGTAATCTCCGAACTTTTCCTCGCTCCCAGCGGGTTGCTGCCGATTGTGGGCGGCATCAGTGCAGGACTGCTTTCCTGGGCGATGGGCGGGATTGGTTTACTGACCTTAGCGGCTGCAGCAGGAATTTTGGGTGGCCTTGGCTGGATGATGACACGTATCATTTTCAAAGTTGAATCGATCACCGAAGATGCGATGCGTTTCGAGCAAGAGCAACGCATCAAGGCAGAAAATGAACAGCTTGATCGACTCATGCAGCAGCTTAAGTCAGATAGTGACGAACGTACACAAGACTACTTGATTCTGCTAAGATCATTGCGCGATGATTTCCAGATGCAGACCAGTCAACCCGGTGTGCAAATGCGAAGCGCAAGAGTTCGCGAACAGGTCAGTGCGATTTTTAATGCTGCCGTCGAGCAGCTTGGCAATTCTTATAAATTGTGGCAATTATCTGAAAGTCTTGGGGGTGAAGCGCGTCGCAAAGTACTTGCCAATCGCGAACAAGTGTTGCAGGAGGTAAGCACAACGGTCGACCGTCTGCAGGTTGCAGTTACACAGATTAAAGACTTGATCAGCCAAGACAAGAAGGTCGATTTAGCCTCGATGCGCGAGGAACTAGAAGCCACCATGCGTATTGCTCGACGCACTGAAGAAAAAATGCGAGAGATTGAAAACTCAACATCAAGTAACGAATCATCAACAAGTGAGTAGAAAAGGGTTCATTCATGTTTAGAGCTATAGGTAAGTACTTTCGCGCTGTCTTTTATTTGATGACCTTCCGAGTCGACAAAGCGAGCGAAACGCTGCGGATGAATCCCGGTGTGATGTCGGCGAATTACGATCGAATTATCAGTGAGAAAAAGCAGCGGCTCAATCAATACAAGGATGCTGTCAGCGCCATGATTGCGCAGGAAGAAGCCAAAAAGGATAAGCTGCGAACAGTAACGGAAGAGATCGGCAAACTCGAAAAATTGCGATCCGGTGCAGCCGCTAAGGCGAAAAAGCTGGTCGAACAGTATGGCGGAAATCCGGAAGCAGTGAAGCACGATCCCGAGTATTTGAAGTGCCAATCAGCATTCAAGGATTTCTCAAGCACGCTGGCGGAGAAACAAAAGCGAGCTACTGAGATAGATGAAGACCTGAAGCAATTGATGTCGAACGTCGGCGGCCATAAGACTTCGATTCAACAGCTGATGCGAGATCTCGATCGGCTGAAAGAAGAAAAACATGACGCAGTCGCAGATGTGTTTTCGGCGTCGGAAGAAAAGCAGATTGCGGACATGATGACCGGTTTGACGAATGATCGTACCAGCGAAGAGTTGCATGAACTGAGAGAGCTGCGGCAGAAGTCGTCGGCTAGTGCGCGGATCAGTCGCGAGTTGGCGGGCTTGGACACTAAAAAAGCGGAAGCGGAGTTTCTGGAGTACACGCAAACCAGTGAGGCGGACGACGAATTCGATGCGCTGATTGGGCTAGCCAAGAAAGAAACGGCTGCGCAGACCCCGCAAAAAGATACACCGATTCCGGAAGCTTAGAGCCTGAGCGCCTAAGTCCGCGCTCGCCCGGGCATTGTTGATGGTGTGATAGGGTTGCTGCGAGGTGGGTTTGATATTGCGGAGTTTCAGAGTGGGTTCCCTCACTAACGCATGCGTGTTAGAGAGTTAGGCGAATTCAAAACTTACGCGTTGGTTACTTTTGCGATTAAATGGGAGTAAATTAGATGAAACGATGGATTACTTTGCGTGCGCTTGCGAGTGCTTCGGTCGTGGCGGCTTGCTTGATCGTGGTTGCTGGATGTGAGCCGTCGAAGAGCCAACCGGGCAACGGAGCGGTCGCCGCGTCGAGCGGAGGTAAGCCTCCGGTGTTTTCGTTGGCCTGGAGCGAGTATCCGTCTTGGAGCGTGTTTGGCGTGGCGGATAAGGAAGGTCTACTGGACGGTAAAGAAGGTGCGTTAGGGACGATCGAGAAAAAGTGGAACGTGGACATTGTTCTTAACTACGCGGAATACGATCCGTGCCTCTCGATGTATGGAGCCAACACGACCGATGCCGTTTGTATTACCAACATCGACATCCTTTCGCCAAGCTTGAAACGAGCTTCGGTAGCAATCATGCCAACCTCCACCAGCGTAGGCGGTGATGCTTGCATTGCAGTGGGTATCGAAAGCGTCGAATCGCTCAAAGGCAAAAATACTTGGGGTCTTGAGAAATCCGTTTCGCAATTCGCTTTCGAGCGCGCACTGATTTCGAAAGGGCTGAACCCAAAGGACTTCCCATTCAAGAATCAAGACCCGGCGGTTGCGGCCACCGGGATGCAGGCTTCCCAGGCCGATTTTGAGTCCATTATGGTTTGGAACCCGTTTGCACTACAGACTTTGCGTTCAAGAAAAGATGCCAAAGTGCTATTCGATTCGTCGAGCATTCCGGAAGAGATCATCGACATGGTCGTGGTGGGTAAGGAAGCGCTGACGCGTCCTGGAGGCAAACGCTTTGCATACGCAGTGCTTGATTCGTTTTACGAAGTCAGCAAATTGATTGCCGATCCGAAGACTCAAAGCAAGACCCTGGTGGCGCTCGGTGAGCAATTCAGTAAGTTGACCGCTGAGGATATGAAGTTGGTTTTGACACAGACTAAGTTCTACGATTCGGCTGACAAAGCTCTGGCACTATTCAACGGCGACAAGTTCCGTAAAGAAACGATGCCGATGGTAGCGAAATTTTGCGTCGAACATGAAATGTGCCAAAGTGAACCAGCCTTTGGTTTTGGCGACTCTGGTAAGCAGTTGAACTTTGATCCGCAGTTCTTGAATGGGCTGAAGGATGGGGTCACACCTGAAACGGTACAGTAGGTGGTGAGAATCCGCGAACTGCATTTGCGCAGCGGTATCCTTTCATTGAGTTGAGGCGCGAAATGATTCGTCGGCCGATTCCGACTTGGTTGGTCTACACGCTGGGCGTGACAGGTGTAGTCGTAGTTTTCGCAATCTACGCGGCACTGTCGATTCGGCAGACTCGTATCAATCCAGATCAAAACATATTCCCCGGCATCCAGGCTTTCGGCGAGGGCATTGCCGAGATCACCAAGGCTCGCGGTGGCGAGAGCAACCCCAAGCCGAGTTGGTTGAATGTGGATCTTCGGGCTACCTATTGGCGACTACTTCTTGGGTTGTCGTCGGGCGTTTTGCTGTCTGTGGTAGTCGGCATCATGATGGGGTCCTATACCTTTATCGAAGCTTTGCTGAATCCGATAATCACTTTCTTTGCCAAAATCCCACCGACTGCCATGTTGGCGATTTATTTGGTT
>JAYVHC010000266.1:0-4465 GCA_043771575.1 Planctomycetia bacterium | reverse complement strand
CCGCTACTCGTTCAATTTTCGCCACAAACCCAAGATCCACTGAGCTACTCAGACGGTCTGCGGAGCCTTGACGGGAAACCACAACATCGACTCCATGAGCCGAATAGACTTCGGCAAAGGACTTTGTAAACCCTCGCGCGATACCCAGTAAAGCTACGACCGCCGCAATCGCCGTCGACAAGGCCGACAGCGTTAGGACCGTCCTAAAACGGCGGCGAGTCAAGTTCTTGAGAATGAGCGAGCTGAACCGCATGGATTTGTGGTTTCTAACCAACGCGAGGTGAAATACGGTCTTCAACCGCCTGGGCATCGCCTAGCGATTCTCAGACGGGACGGCGCGACAGTCGCGCAGTTAAAACTTTTGTCAGGCGACCAGGATTAACCGAAATTCGGCGATCCTGAGGGGAAAATCAGTATTTGGTCAAGAAAAATCGTCGTAAATCGCTTTTGGAAAGCGACGGCTAGTGTTGAACGGCAGTGCAGTTGGCCTTTTACAAGATAGCAGAACCTGTAAGATACCGGTTACTTACATCAGCGTTTTCGTTGACAGTCAGAAGCTCCTTCTGGACATGTTCCCGCCGGCAGTGCTGGGCATCGTTACTAAGTACCGTTACTGGCTAGTGTGGGGATCGCGAACTTCCGATGGGTGAGCGCGGTCAAAGTTATTGTTCGTAACGCCAGAATTGGCGATCTTGCGAGCGTAATTGGCTAGAAATTTTGTGTTTCGCCCTCACTTGGGGCGGCTCGTTTGTTCTTGGGTTCGGTTTTTTAGGTGAAATATGGATCTTGCAAAAGTTCGCAACATTGGCATCAGTGCTCACATCGACTCCGGCAAAACGACTTTGAGCGAACGCATCCTGTTTTACACGGGCCGAATTCACAAAATGGAAGAAGTGAAGGGTGGCGGTGACGGCGCTACCATGGACTATATGGAACTCGAACAAGAACGCGGGATTACGATTACCAGCGCCGCGACGAGCGTCCAATGGGGCACCGAGAAAGTCAGCAAGTACATCGCCGAATCGCACCATATCAACTTGATCGACACACCGGGACACGTGGACTTCACGATTGAAGTTGAACGCAGCTTGCGCGTACTCGACGGGGCAGTCCTGGTTCTGTGTGCGGTGGGTGGCGTGCAAAGTCAATCGTTGACCGTGGACCGTCAAATGCGTCGCTACAATGTTCCCCGCTTGGCATTCATCAACAAGATGGACCGCACCGGTGCCGACGCGTATCGCGTTACCAAGATGATGAAGGAGAAACTGAATACCGACGCAATCATGATGCAGATTCCGATTGGCGCTGGCGAAACTTTCTCCGGTTGCATCGATTTGGTCAACATGAAAAAACTTCGGTTTGACGGATTGCAAGGCGAAATCTGCGTCGAGGAAGAGATTCCTGCAGACATGCTCGAACAAGCCAAAACTGCGCGTCATGCGATGCTCGAAGGGCTGTCGATGTATAGCGACGAAATGATGGAACTGCTGCTCAGCGAAGAAGAAGTGTCGTCCGAATTAATTCACAAGGTTGTTAAGCAAGCCTGCCAGACACAGGGTATGACGCCGGTGTTTGTCGGTTCGGCGTTTAAGAACAAAGGTGTGCAACCCTTGCTCGACGCAGTTTGCCGTTACTTGCCAAGCCCGCTGGATCGAGAAATCAAGGCTCGTCGCGTCGACGATGAAACGCAGCGGATGGTTCTGACCCCTGATCCAAACGCGCCTTTCGTCGGCATGGCGTTCAAGATCGTCGAAGATCCTTACGGTCAGTTGACCTTTATGCGCATTTACCAAGGCAAAATTGCCAAGGGTGAAATGTATGTAAATCAGCGTACTGGCCGCAAAGAACGGTTCAGCCGCATCGTGCGGATGCATGCTGACACGCGTGAAGAAATCGATACCGCAGAGCCTGGCGATATCGTGGCCATCATGGGCATCGATTGTGCGTCCGGTGAAACGTATTCGACCGAGCGCGATTACTGTTCCCTCGAAAGCATGTTCGTGCCGCAACCGGTTATTAAGGTATCGGTTAACCCAGCCAGCCGAGCGGACGCCGACAAGATGGTCAAAGCGCTGCAACGTTTCCGCAAAGAAGATCCGACCTTCCAAGTCTACAACGACGAAGAAACTAGCGAAACGATCATCTGCGGGATGGGTGAATTGCATCTTGAAATCTATGTCGAACGCATGCGCCGCGAATACAAAGTCGAAGTAACCGTAGGTGCGCCGAAAGTTAGCTACCGCGAAGCTCCCGGTGAAAAAGTGGATTTCAATTACAAACACAAGAAGCAGACGGGTGGTTCGGGGCAGTTTGCTCACATCGTCGGATCGCTTTCCCCGATCGATACCGAAGGCGAAGTGACGTTCATTTTCGAAGAGCACATCGTGGGTGGCCGTATTCCCAAGCAGTTCGTTCCGCCTGTGGAAAAGGGTTTCCGCGATTCGATGACCAAGGGGCCATTGGCAGAGTATCCCGTCGTCGGCGTTCGCATCGACTTAAACGATGGTAGTTACCATGACGTCGACTCGTCCGAGCGCGCGTTTTACATTGCGGCTTGTGATTGCTTCCGCGAAACGATGCGCGCCAGCAAGCCAGGTTTGCTTGAGCCAATCATGAAACTGGAAATCGAGTGCCCCGAAATCTATCAAGGTGACGTGGTGGGTGACGTAATTCGTCGCCGCGGTATCATCAGCTCGACTGAAACTCGCGACACGATCTCGTACATCGAAGCCGAAATTCCGTTGGCCGAAACATTCGGTTACGCCACGGACCTGCGGAGCATGTCCAAGGGGCAAGGTACGTTTACCATGGAGTTGTTGACCTATCGCCGCTGCCCAAACAACGTTCAAGAGACGATCATCGCCAATCGCAAGAAGAAGTAACTCTGGCGGGCGCGTTTCAATTTCTAAGAACCAAAGCCTCGTGGTGTGCCGCTCCGCTCCGAGAATCGGTAGTGAAGGCAAACGCGCCTAATGGCCTCTGGCTAGCAAGAATGCGCTGTAGGCGACTACCACGCTAACGATCACCGTGCCAAGGTACAAGGTTTGACGAGCCCGGCGGATGTGATGCACGGCGATCAATTGCGTAATCAAGCAGACACAGGCGACTAAAAACAACTTGAAGACGATCATGCCACGAAATCCCCAGTGAATCAGGATGTAATTGGCGATCGGATTCGATTCCATCGCATGCATCCGGAGAAGGATGTTCGTAAACACAATGTCCAAGACGTTGACCAGGATGAAGTAACTAGTTTCCGATTGAAGCGGCAATTGGTAATGGAAAAGCAGCGTGAGAATGCTTTTGCCGAATGGCTGCGAGGCTGGCTGCGAAGCGACAGAATACTTCGAGTACGAAGTGCTCTGCGTTGGTTGGGGCGGGGCATAAGGATTCGGGTTTGGGACGTGTTGAACGGGTTCCGAAACTGCAGATTGCCTTAGTCGGAGGATCCGATCGTAAGCTTCGCGAACTTGGGCGAACACCCAGGCGTCTCCGCCAGAGTCGGGGTGATACTTAGCAGCCATCGCGAAATAGGCACGCTTGACCTCATCGTCGGTCGCTTGTTCGGTTACTCCCAGGATCTTATAGGGGCTCATATTGCAGTCGAATCTTACAGCCTGTCCGAAAAGGGGTCTGACCCTTTGGAGGCAACACAGTTTCAATGCGTTTTTGTCGTTGGCGAAGAGGGTCAGACCACTTTTCGGACAGGCTCTCAGGGCAAGCGGCCAGTGCGTAAGCTTAATTCTAAATCAAGTTCTAGCAGGCTGCTAAGAAAAGTCTACCTACAAAAAGGGTGTGCTTGAATCATGACCTGAATACCGGGTAGTGATTCGGATCGCTATGTACAATCTGAATTTGAAGGTAGCTTGCCATAGTTCTGCCATAGTACTGGTAGAATAGAGTCACTTCCGAATTGGATTGCGAACTGGATAATGGCCATTGCGGCGCGGAGTGCGATTATGAGTTTTTGGAGAGGGCGAATGCGAGCGACGTTAATTCTAGGCGCAGGCTTGATCGCCCTTTCGTTGAGTTTGTCGAGCGCACAGGCGCAGCGCAAACCAGAACGGGTTGAAGCCCCCAAATTTACAAGCGGCCAGTTGAAGAGCGTGTTCTTTCCGGATGCGGCCGGTCAACTAAAAGGGCAACGGCCAGCTTCGCAAGCGGCATCAAAGCCAGCCGGAGGCAAAACGCCTGCGGCTTCGACAAGCGTTGGTGGCTCGGATACCGACAGCGCAAGCAGCGGTGATAGTGACCCTATGGCTTGGCACAATTTGATTTCGCCGACAGCCTTGGAAGACCTGATCAAGGGTTCGAAACTGAGGCTTGATAAAACCATTACCACACCGGCCGCATTTGCAGGTGGCGGTTTCGCGGTCGCTCGCAAAGAGTTTTCGCTGCAAGCGTTGTTGTTTGCAATCATCGAAACGTACCCCGGTGATGTGCGTTGGAAAAGTAGTGCGCCAGT
>JAYVHC010000265.1:0-3319 GCA_043771575.1 Planctomycetia bacterium | reverse complement strand
GCCTGCAAAAGAATTTTCCTCAGGGACATCCAATGGACTGCTTTTCGATGCTAGACCTTCTAGCTTTTCCGATGCAACTGCTGGCTCAGGCCGAACAAGCCGCTCCACAAACCGATGCAACGGTTGCCACGCCTGACTGGCAGGTTTGGATCTACAACATCGTCTTCGTGTTGGCGATTTTTGTGTTGCCGTTCGTGCTAAGCAGCTTGATCAGCAAAGCCATTCGCTTGCCAGCGATTTCAACTCGGTTGGGTACGATGTTGGCGGTGATCATCGGTAGTTTGCTGTTCGCTTACAACGCGGACTTTAAGATGAAGCTTGGACCAGACATGAAAGGTGGCACGAATCTCATCTATGATATCAAACAGCCCACCGACGGATCCACAAAACCCGATTCGGGCGCGCTAGCTGCCGCTCTTAGCTCACGACTTAATCCATCGGGCACGAATGAAATGTCGATTCGACCTTACGGCGAATCGCAGATCGAGATTATCGTTCCGTATTCGGACGAGTTCGAATTGGCCGCAATGAAACGAAAGATTATCGAAGCCGGTGCGCTGCAGTTTCGCATCGTCGCCAACACGCGCGATCATAGCGACATCATCGACTTGGCTCGGCAGCAGTCGCAGAACCCAGACCGACTCCAACGTACCAGAATGACCGTGGAGAATGCAGCCCAAAAAACGGTTGGTCGCTGGTATATAGTTGGCCGCGAAAAGGCGTTGCCCAACGGCATCCGTCCGCTGAAGACTCCCGTACTGGGAGACATTATTCGTAACTCGCGGACGGGAGAGTTGATCGTTAATCCGCCGCTTCAGATAAGCGAAGAGTATGCTCTGGAAAATTGGATGCAGCGGCAAGAAATTCCCGACGTCGACGTGCTCATGGCACTTGAAGTCGGCGGCGAGCCTTACGTGCAGGTTACCGGTGACGATTTGGCTAGCGCCGCGATGGAGTTCGATAGCAAAACGGGCGAACCTACGGTTGGATTCAAGCTGAACACGGAAGGCAGCGGCAAGATGCTGCGCATGACGGTCAGGAATCAACCTGAAGGCAATTTTCACCGCCGCATGGCAATTATCCTTGACGACAAGGTTCTTTCGGCACCTCAGTTGAATTCGCCGATCAGCAGCAGCGGCCAAATCACTGGTAACTTCACGCAAGCTGAAGTCAAGTTCCTGGTTGAGATCTTGCGTGAAGGCCGCTTGCCGGCGACGCTTGAGGAAGAAGTTGCCAGTGAGAATCGAGTGGGTGCAGGACTCGGCGAAGCAACGATTTCGCGAGGCATGTATGCGTCCGCCATTTCGATGGTCATTACGTTCGCCTGTATTCTGACTTACTATCGCTTCGCAGGTGTGATCGCAGTTATCGCTCTGTTGATCAACGGCATCATGATTTTTGGCTCAATGATCTTCCTCAGTCAACCGCTGACGCTCGCTGGTTTGGCAGGTTTGGTACTAACGGTCGGTATGTCAGTGGATGCGAACGTTTTGATTTACGAACGTATTCGCGAAGAGGTCGCCAAGGGTTCGGCGAAACGCATGGCGGTTCGCAATGGCTTCGATCGTGCATTAACCACTATTATCGACTCGAACTTAACGACCTTGATCGCGGCGGTCGTGCTGTACTGGATTGGTACGGATCAAGTGCGAGGTTTCGCGGTCGCACTGATTATTGGTATCTGTACCAGTATGTTCACCGCAACCTTCTGCTCACGGCTGATGTTCGATATCGCTGAAAAACTGGGTTTCGTGAACCTCTCGATGTGGGATGGAATTCAATTCATCAAGAAGTACGTTCTTGGCGAAGGCGATATCGATTTTATGGGCAAGCAAAAAGCTTGTTTTATATTTTCTAGCGCATTGATTGTGCTTGGCATGCTGGCTGTTGCGTTTAGAGGCAAAGACATTCTGAATATCGACTTCACCGGCGGCACGAGTGTTACGTTCCAAACCAGCCAGCCGATCAAAGCCGACGAATTGCGGGCCTTGACTCGCAAAATCTTGGATAAAGATGCACGAGGCGAGTACATTCAATCGACTTTGGTGCGAGTTGAAAAAGAGCCAATTGACAGTGTTTACACGTTGGTAACTTCGCTCAAAAGTCGTAGTGAATTGGAGAAAATGCTGGTCGACGGATTTGCAAATGAGAAAGCTGGCTTTGTGACCTATTCGATGAAGGTTCTGGACGCATCGAAAACGTCGACTAGCCAAAAACAGTCTAGCCAAAAACGCGGAATTCCGTTCAGCAACGATCCGAGTGCGGTTCGATTGGTTTCGTTCCAGGACGACCCCAAGCCTGTTACGCCCGCAGTCGTTCCAGCAACCCAAGCCACCGCTGAAATCACTGCCGATCCAACAACGGAGGTTACAGCCCCTGCGGCGACTCAAGCCACAAACCCTATTCCAACTACCAATGAAGCGGCGGCACCTGCGGTAAATCCACCCGGCGTCGCTCCCGGGCAAGCAACTGCGACTGCGGCGACAACCGAGCCCGCCGCTCCACTGGCGTCCACTTCGCTTGTGCTTCAGTTTCAATCGAGCAATCAGAATGCGGGTACGGAAGCGGACAAGATCGCCAGGATCAATGCGCCCGAATTGAAGAAAAAACTCATTGCGGCTGCCGAAGCGAGTGGACTGACATTGGTCAACGCGGGATTCACCGTCGAACCGCAGCCAGTTCCAAAAGACTGGATTCAAGAAGACCTTTCGGGACATGGAAAATGGAAAGTGACTCTTCCGTTCGATGAAGCTCAAACCAAAACGATTGTTGGAAAATTGGATGCCGCCTTGGCCAAACAGCCGTTATGGTTGTCGTTGAGCAACATCGGTGAACGCGTTGCCGGCGAAATGCAGCAGCGCGCGATCGCTGCGGTACTACTAAGCCTCCTATTTATTATGGCGTATATTTGGTTCCGATTCCAAAAAGTTGCATTTGGTGTGGCAGCCGTTGTCGCGCTGCTACATGACGTAGTCATTACACTTGGCATTATGGCACTTTGCCATTGGTTGGTCGGTCCGCTGCGACTACTGATGATCGAAGATTTTAAGATCGGTCTAACCGAAGTCGCCGCGTTTCTAACGATTATCGGCTACTCGCTAAACGATACGATCGTGGTATTCGACCGCATCCGCGAAGTTCGCGGTAAGAGTCCCAGGCTGACTTCGAAGATGATCAACGACAGCGTCAACCAAACGCTCAGCCGCACGTTGCTCACCTCGGGAACAACGATTTTGACTTTGATCATTCTTTATATTTGGGGCGGCGAAGGCATTCACGCGTTCGCCTTCGCGTTGCTGTTCGGTATCATCACCGGTAC
>JAYVHC010000264.1:0-5137 GCA_043771575.1 Planctomycetia bacterium | reverse complement strand
TGTGGCTCGAATAAGAGCAAAGTGAATAGGAAAAGCTTTGTACCAGAGCCAGGTCCGACCATCCAGTTCGATGCGCTCGACCAGCGGCTCGACTGTCTTCGAATTTAACCGTCCGCCGGATTGCAAGGGATCGACAAATGTTCCCAGACCAACATGGGTAATGCAGCCTGGACGCTGGGCAGCAATGTCACGCAGCAGTTGACAGATAACACCTTGCGGTAAATTGTATGCCTCGATCTGATTCTCCATGGCCATCTTGCCCAAACTCGGAATCAGTCCCCAGTGGCCGCCGATGACGCGACGGATCAAACCAGCATACGCCAGATGATTTAATCCGCGCGACTTTCCATCTCCTTGGCCGGCTGCGTAAACCAACGTTAGATCCCGCGGCGTGTCGGTGCTGATAAAGCGTCTCTCAAGAGCAGCCGTCAATGCCTCGGGATGCGCCGCTCCAACAAAGCCACCACACACGACCGTTGAGCCGGATTCAATGTTCGCTACAGCCTCCTCGGCTGAACACAGTTTTTTCTCGCGTGAGCAATTCATCCCACCCAACCGCCGTTCACATTCAACGTCTGGCCGGTGATGTAGTCTGCTAATGGGCTGCACAGAAAGAGAATTGCATGGGCGATATCGTCCGGGGCACCAAACCGACCAAGAGGAATTTGCGTAAGCATTTGTTGACGGGCGGAATCGGGTATGGCACGCCCCATTTCGGTCAACACCACACCGGGGGCAACAGCATTTACTGTTATTTGGCGGCTCGCCAGCTCTTTGCTGAGCACCTTGGTGAGTCCGATGACGCCCGCTTTGGCAGCGGCGTAATTGGATTGCCCAAAGAACCCGACCAAGGCGCTAATGGACGCCATGTTAACGATGCGTCCCCCATCACTCATCGAACCTTGCGCACTTTTGCACATCCTAAACACTCCCGTCAGGTTGGTGTCGATCACGTCCTGCCAATCAACAATCTGCATTTTTTTCATGGTCTTATCGCGAAGAATGGCTGCATTGTTAACTAGGATGTCAAGTGCTCCAAACGATTCATGAGCTGCAGCCACCAACCTAGAAACATCGTCGTCCTTGCGAATGTCCGCGGCCACCGCCACCGCCCGCTCTCCTAGCGACATGGCCAATTCGCTCGCTTGTGTAGCGTGAACTCCTTCTGGGTCGGGGAAATAATTGATGATCACACTGGCACCTGCCCGGTACAAACAGCTGGCTGTAGCAAGCCCTAGCCCTTGCGACGCACCCGTTACGATGGCTGTCTTGCCCGTTAAGTTAATAGCAATCATGGAAGTTAGCGATCTTGAAGGTTGCCGATGAGGATTGACAGAGGAACGATTACTTTATTGGCTGGAGCTGAAATAACGCGGTGAGTATTGTAGGTCGTTTCTCAACGAATTGGCTTAACGCGGTTGACGAATTTTTGCAGATTCTCTTGGGCTACATCAGACGTCAAAAGCGGAAAAAACAGTTCCCGTTCGGCCCGCAAGCCCGAATCGATGGACTGCGAGATCCCAAGCGAGGCTGCCTGGAAGATCGCCGCTTGCGCAGCCGAAAGAGTGCCGAAACGGTCGAGGTCAAATTGCGCTAATGCAGCGAGGGTGGCAGTGTGGTCGAGACTACGCTTTTTGCAACGCATGGCTTTACCCCCGATCTGTGCCTCCCGCAATTGCCGCAGAAAGTTGGTCAATTCTTCTTCCAGCATGGATTCCTGAACACTCGCATCCACTAGTTGTAACGCTAACGCCCGCTGAGCATCTACTGCGTTGCCCGTGAGCAACATCGTTAGGCCATCGGACACACCCATCGTCTCAATTAAACGTCGTGTTCCGCCCCAACCCGGCATCAAGCCCAATTTGGACTCGGGCATGCCTAGCTGAGTGTTCGCAGAATTTACGGCGAGGCGGAAATCGCATGCCAATGCCAACTCCAGTCCGCCACCTAGGCATGGCCCCTGAATGATGGCAACCGTTGAACCATTGAATTGGGCTAAGCGATCGAGAACCATTTGTCCATGCAATAAGAATTGTTGGATCTGAGCGTCCGAGTCGATAGATAAAATACGTCGCAGGTCAGCGCCTACTACAAAACTGTCGCGTTTGGCGCTGCGAAACACAAGCGGCAAGTGCCGCGCGCGCTGCGTTTCGGCATCGAGAATCTGTTTCAGCTCATCAAAAACGGGCTCGCTGAGTGCGTTAACGGATCTTCCCTGGACATCGATCCAGACCGTAATGCGATCTAGCAGGCTCTCATCGATTCGAAAGTGCTGGTAGTTAAGTTTCATCGTTCATCGATTGGCACCCAGGGTCGTACTGCGGGGCCGATGTATTCAGCGTTGGGCCGAATCAGGCGGTTGTCGGCCCGTTGTTCAAAGACGTGTGCGGCCCAGCCAGAAATTCGGGACAGGACGAAGATAGGCGTGAACATGGGCGTGGGTATACCCAAGCATCGAAAAGCGGAAGCGCTATAAAAATCAAGATTAGGAAACATGCCCTTTTCGCGTCGCATGACCTGCTCGATGCGCTCGGAGACTGGATAGATACGCCCGTCGCCCGCAGCCTCACATAGCTTCTTCGACCAACTTTGAATAATGTCGGAGCGAGGATCACACTTCTTGTAGACACGGTGCCCGAAACCCATAATTTTTTGTTTGCCGGCGAGCATTTCCATGAGACTTGCTTCGGCGCTGGCCGGGTCCTGAAAGCGATCAATCAGCTCCATGGCTGCCTCATTGGCGCCGCCATGTAGTGGGCCGCGGAGAGCACCAATACCCGCAGTGATGGCGGAATAGAAATCGGACAGCGTCGACGCCACAATGCGGGCCGTAAATGTCGAGGCGTTGAATTCGTGTTCGGCATATAAAATGAGGGCGACGTCCATCGCTTGTTGATGCAGTTCATCGGCCGCTTGACCATGCAACAAGCGAAGGAAATGGTCCGCGATGGAACGACCTTCTGTTTCAACTTCAATGCGTCTTCCCGAGGCCTGAAAGTGATACCAATAGACTAGCACTGAGGGCATGCATGCCAGCAAGCGCTCAGCAGCGCGATATTGGCCGGAAAAATCAGCCTCGGGTTCCAAAATTCCAAGTACAGAGCAGCCCGTCCTGAGGACGTCCATAGGATGGGCTGAAGCAGGCAACTGTTCCAGAACAGTCCTCAGCCTCGCTGGCAAGCCGCGCTGCCTTGTTAGCCGATCTTTGAATTGCTGCAACTCGTGCAGTGTAGGCAAATGCCCGTACATTAGCAGATACGCGACCTCTTCAAATTCAGCTCCTGCGGCCAGATCCTCGATCGCATAACCCACATACGTTAATCCAACCCCATCGATGCCAACGGTACTGAGGTGGGTTTGTCCAGCGACAATTCCCACGAGTCCTCCGCGCTGATTACTGCTCATGATTTGGCCCTTTGCTCATCCATTCGATTTTCCACCGCGTGATAATCTAAGACTTCGTACAGTTGTTCTCGAGATTGTAGGGTATCAAGAATTGCAGCTTGAGTACCGTCTTTTCGAATGGTTTGATAGGCCAGTCGAGCCGCTGCGTTCATGGCTCGAAACGCAGTCAAGGGATAGAGCGCCAGGCTGACTCCGACAGATCTGAGCTCGTCCAAGCTAAAGGACGGCGTGCGACCAAACTCGGTCATGTTAGCGAGTATGGGTGCATCGATAGCTGCACAAATTTGGCGGAAATCATCGAGCGTCTCAATCGCTTCGGCAAAAATCATTTCCGCTCCGGCTGCTAGGTACGCTTGGGCTCGCGTAATCACCGCAGGGAGGCCTTCGACATTCATTGCATCGGTGCGAGCCATAATGACGAATTCGGGATTGCGGCGGCTGGCTACGGCGGCCTGCAATCGCGCTTGCATTTCGTCGATGTTCACTAATTGTTTGCCTGGTCGATGCCCGCAGCGCTTGGCCGACACTTGATCCTCCATGTGAATGCCTGCCACCCCGACTCGCTCCAATGTGCGAATGGCCCGCTGAATGGTCAGCTCCGTGCCCCAGCCCGTATCGATATCTACCAGCAAAGGCAATGGGCAGGCGGCAGTAATGCGCGCCGCGTCCTCAAGTACATCGTTTAAACTGGTAATGCCGAGATCGGGCAATCCATGCGATGCATTCGCTACACCAGCCCCCGATAGATAGAGTGCCCTAAACCCAGCTCGGCTGGCTTGTAATGCGGAATAAGCATTGATGGCTCCGGCAATCTGTAGTGGCTGCTCGCTAATGAGCGCCTCGCGAAATCGCTTTCCCGGACTCGGTTCCAACATGGATCACTTCAGTTCAAATGGTGCGAAGTAAAATAAAATTGGGATTAACTAACTGCGTATGATCAACCCAACATAGCCCCAACAGTTTAGCAGAGTTGCAAGGGACAACTTGCTATTCCGACGGGGATGACGAACATGAGAACCGGTCGCAACCCGCAGACTCATGATTATCCTTCATTTCAGTGCACCGTCGGCCTTAGCCGCAGGTTTCGGCGCAGACGGCTCAACGTGCTACGTGACTGCCAGATTCAAAACGATTCGCGGCCAGCGAATAAGCATTGGACGAACCATAAACACCCAACGTGGGAGAAGAAAAAGGGTCAGGAGCGTACCTGACACCTTTCTTTGTTCCCATTTGACTTTTGCAAATCGTACTTTTGTAGCCCTCACAAGCAGTAGGTCGAATTTCAGTCATTAGGAATTTACTACACCAGTGCCAATCGATCAGAAGGACTCACAACTGCTAATCCAGGCCGATTCATCACGTGCGTATAAATCATGGTCGTCTTCACATCCTTGTGTCCGAGGAGCTCCTGCACTGTACGAATATCCGCGCCGTCTTCGAGCATATGTGTAGCAAAACTGTGCCGTAATGTATGGGGAGTAGCAGGCTTGTCGATAGTCGAAAGCTGCAGCGATTTTCTAAACTGACTAGCAAAGGTCCTTTCATGTAAGTGATGACGTCGAATCTTTCCGCTTCGAGGATCTCGGCTCATACGATGCGATGGAAACAAATACTGCCAACAAAACTCTCTTGCCGCGTTCGGGTATTTATTGGCCAGCGCAAATGGCAAGTAAACTTCCCCGAACCCTCGCGCTAAATCCGCTTGATGCATCGAGCGAACGCTGGCAATGTG